>NZ_KV827721.1:0-230 GCF_001836185.1 Corynebacterium sp. HMSC036D03 | reverse complement strand
TGCACCATCGATCCTGGCCAGGTTGCCTCCACTGCCTCAGGTAGGCCTTTGAGCCCGTCACAGCAGACAATGAAGACGTCTTTGACCCCACGATTCGACAGGTTAGAGCACACCTGCGCCCAAAAGGATGCTCCTTCCTCTTTGGCGATCCATAGTCCCAGGATGTGTTTAATTCCTTCGATGTCCACGCCGATGGCCATATAGGCGCTCTTGTTGACTACGCGTCCACC
>NZ_KV827720.1:0-1272 GCF_001836185.1 Corynebacterium sp. HMSC036D03 | reverse complement strand
ATATCAGGTGTCCACCAAAAAGGGGTCAGGTCCCGTGAAGGCGCGTGTGTTCAGCAACAAGCTGCTCCCCGCTGAAGATGCTTACTAGTTGCGGGGTGAGCCTGACTGTTACCGATTCTCCTACCAGCTGAAATGGCACTGAGTAGTACTGGTAGTCACAGGTGATGTGCCAGTTGCGATCGACTTTGAGCCGCTTATAAGACACTTCCGTAAACGGCGTCGGCGGAAGATCCCGCATCATTGGTGCCTCTTCTCGATCAAAGCGCATGCGCCGTGTTGAGCCATCAGGCCGCGTCATTGCGCTGTTGATATCGGCAAGACGGCAAGCGATCGCCTCATTGAGTTCATCGAGGTCGTAGAAGACCTCGTTGCTGAAGTAGCCCAGGATTTTGGTGTAAGCGATTTTCACGGCACGCTCTACCGCTGCCTTGTCACGAGGCCTGCCGGGCCTGGTCGGCACGATCGTGATCCCGTAATAGTCTGCAAACGCTGCGTAGCGGTCAGTGACCATGCGGTACCTTGAATGCTTCTTCGGCCGATAAGTCGCCGTAGAAGCATTATCCGGCACGATGACTGCTGGTACTTTGCCAAGATAGTTCAACGCTTTGACATGGCACTCAATCCACGCCGGCATCTTCTCGTTCGCAGCGGCCGTGACATACATCAGCCCTGAGTACGGGCTGACCGCGACAAACAATGACGCCTTGAACGCGGTATCACCACTGGCCTGATCTACTACAGGCACTTTGTCACCGGCCCAGTCGACATAAAGCTCTTGCCCTGGCTCATGGGTGATAACTTCGACGAGATCGTTGGCACGCAGAAATTCATTGAGCCCACTACAAAACTGGGAGTACTGGTACTTTGTCTTGTCCGTCGGACACGGCTGCGACAAGTAGTCCATCCACAGCTTGTGCCTGGTCACATGCTTTGTACTTTTCAGTTTGCGGGCAAGAGCATGAAAATCAGGTTGGTCGTAGGTCATCGTCCGTTTACTCCGGCCGTCGCTGAATCGCTCATCGAACCATCCCGGTGGAAGTTGATGGAAACGCTCTGGAGTTAGTTCCTCATCGTTGATGACTTTCTTCGCTCGGGATACTTCTCGTCGTGAACATCCCAATGCGTGTGTGATCTGCGCCTAGCTAGCACCATCAAGGCACATCGCAATGATCTGCTTGAAGTTGACCACAAGGACCAGCTCCTTCCAAGTAGAAGTTGACGCAACACCAGCGGATTGTGGTGTCGCCAACATCAACTATGAAAGAAAACCCC
>NZ_KV827719.1:0-394 GCF_001836185.1 Corynebacterium sp. HMSC036D03 | reverse complement strand
AACGCGAAGCTGCGCGAAGAACGCGATATTCTGCGCAAGGCCGCGAAATATTTTGCCGAAGAGACACGCTGGTGATCCGCTTCCAGTTTGTCTATGACCACCGAACCGAGTACTCGGTCAAGCGGATGTGCCATGTGTTAAAGCTCAATCGCTCCTCGTTTTATAAATGGGTCAACACCCACGAAAATCGCAGGTTAAAGATATGTTCCGATGCCCTTATTGGTGCAAGAATCAAGGCCATCTTTGATGATGAGAACGGGCTTTATGGTGCTAAACGCATCGCTGCAAGCCTCAACGACGATACGGACTTCGGCCCGATCAACCATAAGAAGGTTGCGCGCATCATGAAATCCATGGGGCTAAAAGGCTTTAGCAAACGGCGTCGATGCATTAC
>NZ_KV827718.1:0-232960 GCF_001836185.1 Corynebacterium sp. HMSC036D03 | reverse complement strand
AAAACGCGAAGCTGCGCGAAGAACGCGATATTCTACGTAAAGCTGCTAAATATTTTGCCGAAGAGACACGCTGGTAATCCGCTTCCAGTTTGTCTATGACCACCGAACCGAGTACTCGGTCAAGCGGATGTGCCATGTGTTAAAGCTCAATCGCTCCTCGTTTTATAAATGGGTCCAAACCCGTGAAAAGCGCAGGCTAAAGATGTATTCCGATGCCCTTATTGGTGCGAGAATTACAACCATCTTCGATGATGAGCACGGGCTTTATGGTGCTAAACGCATCGCTGTGAAGCCTCAACAGTGATACGGATTTCGGCCCGATAAATCACAAGAAGGTCGCACGCATCATGAAATCCATGGGACTTAAAGGCTTTACCAAGCGCCGCCGATGTGTCACTACCAGGCGCAAGCCTGGCCACCGTGTCATGCCGGACTTAGTAGGCCGTAAATTCACAGCCAACGAGCCGAACCGCGTCTATGTAGGCGACATTACCTACTGAAACCGAGTACTATCTCACCGAGCTCATCAACACAGGGCCGTAAAAGAAGCGGAATTAACCCAGGACTCTTCAATTTACGATCCGCGTCTCAACATTAACCAGTCTCAACAGTGCTGAGAGCGGCTTGTTGATGACATAGTCTCCGCTCATCTCGCATAATGTCTTTATGACTTTAACGATTCGCGTCGTGGGCGCCGTCTTCGTCGATGAAGAACGCACACAGCTTTTGGCCTTCCGCAGGAAGCCCGGCACTTCCCTTGCTGGCATGTGGGAATTTCCTGGCGGCAAGATCGAACCCGGCGAAGCCCCAGAGCAAGCACTCGCGCGCGAACTTAAGGAAGAACTCGGCATTTCAGCCACCGTCGGCGAGAAGGTCACCACCACCGTGCATGAGTACGATTTCGCCACCATCGAGCTCACCACCTTTTACTGCACCACCACCGCCTCCCTGCTAGCCGACAATCTCAATCTCACCGACCACGACGATACGAAATGGGTTACCTCCACAGAGGCCGCGCATCTAGCTTGGGCTCCCGCAGATATCCCGGCGGTAGAAGCTATTACTTCTAGTCACAGCTAAGAAAGGAATCCACCCGCGGACTTGACCAACTAGATAGGAACACCCCCGAGCAAGACCTCGCCCGTGAGCTTCACGAAGAGCTCGGTATCGAAGCCACCATCGGCGAGAAGGTCACCACCACCGTGCACGAGTACAAGTTGGCCACCATCGAGCTGACTACTTTTCGCTGCACCACCGAGGCCAACCTGACAACCGAAGGCCTCGCCCCTCACCGACCACGACGCTACCCACTGGGTCACACCAGACAAAGCCCAAGAACTAGAGTGGGCGCCGACCGACATTCCGAGCCTTAAACTCTTAGGCCTGGGATAACGAAACTCCGGTATGTGTCAGACTCCAGCATTTGCTGTATCTTAATTCCAGCTTCAAGGACTTCCATCTGGTGCTCAATCATGTATTCAACAATCGAATGTGTAGTTTTCCCACCATTGGTCGCTTTTCCTGGATACCCTGGGCGTGCAGTTAATAAGTCGTAGTATTTTCGATCGACACCATTAACATTACGGAATTTCGTGTCCTCTTCACCTAGCTCGATTTCAGGGTGGACGGCGCATCTACGCAGTAGACTCGAGAGCTTTTCCATTTCCGAACGCGGCGGCGTTTTCGGCCACCCATACTTGATCCCGATCGCAGCCACTACCAAGATCTCATCTCGATGCCAGGGCACTCGCGGAGATTTCATGCAATCACACCTCTTAAGGGAACAAGTGTTCGTAAAATTATATGGAATGTCCGCCAACTCGCTATGCTCTCAACAGAGAATCAACACAGACACTTTATTAATCAAACCATTATCACACGATGGTTGTTTACGTTTTCACGCTCAGAAAGGAACCGGCTCGATGGCTACCTCACGCCTCCACTCATTCGAGATTTGCGCTGGCGCTGGCGGCCAGGCTTTGGGCTTAGAACAGGCAGGTTTCCATCACGCAGCGGTCGTCGAAATCGATAATTGGGCCGCTGAAACTCTCCGCCAGAACCGCGGAACTAAAGGACCTCTTGGAAAATGGAATGTCCATGAAATGGACGTCCATAACCTGGACGGTAGGCCATGGAGAGGGAAAATCGACCTGTTTGCTGGCGGAGTTCCATGCCCTCCTTTTTCAATAGCAGGTAAGCAACTTGGTGCCGACGATGAACGCGACCTCTTTCCACAGGCGCTACGTCTGATCAACGAAATTGATCCACGTGCTGTGCTTCTAGAAAACGTTAAAGGGCTCGGTCAAAAACGGTTTGACTCCTACCGAAATCAAATAATCGATCAGCTTGAAGAAATGGGGTACACCGCCTTTTGGAAACTTCTCCAAGCAGCTGATTATGGAGTGCCGCAGCTTCGACCAAGGTTCATCCTTGTCGCTTTAAAGGACGAATTTGCCAACTATTTTGCCTGGCCGAAAGTAGTTAAATCACACACGCCGGTGGGAACAGCACTTCTCCCGCTAATGGCAGAAAATGGTTGGCCTGGAGCTGAAGCTTGGGCTCGAAACGCAAACACAGTGGGCCCGACTCTTGTGGGCGGAAGCAAAAAACATGGTGGCCCAGATGTAGGGCCAACGCGTGCTCGAGAAGCCTGGAAGAAACTCGGAATTAAGGGCTCCTCTATCGCCGAATCACCGCCAGCTGCTGATTTCACAACAGACCCCGAACAAGAAATGCCGCGTTTGACGGTACGAATGGGTGGTGTCATCCAAGGTTTCCCCGAAGACTGGAAGTGGGCCGGTGGGAAAACCGCACAATGGCGGCAGGTTGGCAATGCCTTTCCTCCGCCGGTGGCCAAGGCACTCGGCGAACGCATAAAGTTCGCGCTGCGAAAGAAACCAATTCCGAAGTCTCTAGAACCTGCAACACCAACCCGTGTCAACCAGCTGAGTCTGATTTAAAATTGGCAAGGTGATTGCCAAGATTCAACCTGACACGATTTCTATACAGCTAGCGGCTGCATTCAAAGAGCAAGACCCCACGGGAGAACGCCTCGGACGTGTCTTCCGCGAGTCTTTCGACCAGATTTATGATGGTCAACATACTGGACGTTTCGCCATTAGCCAGCTCAGTAAGACCGAATCTGCTCACCTCGGCTCAATAGTCGAAATCAACATTCGCCGAGAATTCGACGGCTTTATCGGCGACGGTGAGGTGATGGATTTCGACATCGAGGGCTTCGAAGTTGACTGCAAGTACTCGAAACAGAAGTTTGGCTGGATGATCCCTATCGAGGCTCTCGGGCATCATGGAATGCTTTGCCATGCCGACGATGAGCAGGGAACTTTTCGAGTGGGATTCGCTTTTCTCGATTACTCAATTCTGACTAGAGGCAGCAATCGCGACGGCAAGCGCTCGATTTCCGCCGCTGGTCGCAGCGCAATTGAATGGCTTTTCCTCGACGAAGCTTTTCCGCCGAACACCCTCCTACAACTCAGCGAGGACGACCGAGCAAAGATTTTCTCTTCAAGTTCCGGAGCTCAGCGCCTCAATGAATTGTTCAGAATCGCTCAAGGCATCATAGTCCCACGTGGCATCATCGCCACTGTCGCGCAGCAAAAGGACTATATGAAGCGTATTCGATACAACGGAGGCTCTCGTTCTGCTCTACAGCCTGAGGGGATCGTGATCCTTGGAGATTACCTCAAGCACCAGAAAACTGCCGCCGAATTAGGCCTGCCAATCCCCAAAGACGGTGATTCACTATCAACGCGATTAGTTAAGTGTGAGAAAAGCTTCGAGGGCTCTAAAACCTATATCGATGATTCTTACTGGCGAATTGCAACACCAACCGATGCAGTCGAACCAGCCCCGACACTCCCATTCAAGTAGACATCTAAGCTCCGGTCCTGATGTAGTGACGCCCATTGAATCGATTTACGATCCGCGACTCAACATTAACCAGCCCCAACAGCGCAGCAGTCAGAGCTTCTGGCCCTAGCCAAGCATTCACTACGGTTTGAGAAATCCTCAAATCTACGGGGGACTCAGCTTCTTCTAGCGCCTCTGGACTAATTGTTCGAGCACCATTCAGCTTTTTCGCATGCATCACCTTGGACACTGCTTCACTTTCGTATGCAGATTTCACGATTTCCATGACTTCTTCATACGGAGCGTGACCATACTGCTCCTGCCAATACTTAAACTCATTTTGGAAAAGCGGAAAATACAAATTCAGATGTAAAACGCCTTTACCCGTTCCACCATTATTAGTTCTGAACCTTTCGTTTGGTTCGAACCTCGCTGCGAGGAACCGATCCTCGAATGGAAAATCGTCATCCCATGATACCTTTGGGATTCCATCGGATTTCGCTCGACGCACACCGGTTTTGTCCCCATCGATAGATTCTGACAGAACGGCCGTGTCGCCTTGTCCTCCAGTTGCTTCGTTTGAGCCACTGTGGGTCTCGGAATCTTCACCACGCGGCCTGCTACCGCCTAATGACTCGGGAGACCCTGTTGAAGAAATTTGCCCAGTCGCACGCACATTTCCGTTGGGGTTCTCCACAATATGAATTGGCCGGAAGCGTTGACTAAAGCGCGACATGGTTCGGCGCAATACTTCTTCTTGCTCGAGATCCTCAGGATTGGGAACCGAATTATCGTACAGCAAGATTGCGTTTGTAATCGCATCAGGCAACGAATCGGAAAACCAATCGCGCCATTCGGCCCAGGGAAGGGTTCCACCACCAGACACAATCAATTGATTTCTTGAACCTTGTGGCTTAACTCCCCAAGTTGTTTCATCGCCTTCAATTGATTCTGGCGGCTCAATCGTTAGCCATACTCGATCTCGAACCACCTTTGGCAGCCCAAAGGATCTAAAATCACTCGTTGTCTGGAGCAGCGAATATGCCTCTCCCTGGTACAAAATTGCAATAACTGGCCTGGTAGGGCCATCGCCGCCTTTTACCGGTTTCGCATCAGAGGGGCTGAGGTACCAATGAAACTTTGTGTCGTACGGGCCATTCTCCAGTACTCCTTTGACTGCGCCATCGGGAATCATTCCCTTAATTCCCTTGGGAGTTCTGCTATGGACACCAACTGTCGTTTTACCATCAGGTCCCAGGTAAAAGTTGTCTTTAGACCCGCGCCGTTCTGCGGAGCGAACATGTTTCTCTAGATTCTCCACACGGATATCAACGTCGTCGGGAAGCTCTACGAAACGCATGTTTATGTATCGAAGAATGCCTCTTGACTGTTGTTCTTCTTGACGAAGAAAATCTCCGCCTTGGGTATCTCGCAACGCGGAATCTCCGAGAAACAAAAATACTGTGCCCTGTCCAGCTTCACGAATCTGCTCAAACATCAGGCGGTCCGGATCCACTCCGATTTCTAATAAAGCTTCTCTAGTCGGGGGAATGCAATCAGATACGAAGGGGTCGCCGTACTCATCGTAAGACTCAAAGTCTTTCAGCTCCCAGTACTCTGTCCCGTTCCGTACCCGCCTGTGGATCCAAATCATGCGCCCATCTGGAGTGCCTTTCGTCCACGAGAGCACAACGATTCCGTACGGGTTCCAGAGATAACAAGATGCTTTAAACCCCTGGCCGAAGTTCCCATGATCGGAGATTTCACGGCCGCCTGAACCGAAATGAGAAAGAAAGTCACCAAGCTCATCTTCATTCATTCCATGGCCGTTATCTGCAACATAGCGACGAAGGACCCCTTGGCTTTCGTACCCCGACTCCTCAATCCCAAACTTGACCCAAGTTGCCTTAGCTTGGATTGAGTTAACCAAACTTTCGCGGACCCATTGAAATTTTCCACCGGCTTGGTATGCCTGGCGAATCAGATTTCCAACCGCGGAATTATCGACGGAAACTTGACGAGACATGCTGACGACCTCCTGAAATTTAGCTCTCGCTAAACACACTATCCACGAAACTCGACGTCAGTCAGCAGTTTTCACAAGTTCGAACCTGTTATCTAACCAACAATAAGGCCACCTTTTCTAGATTTCGCTTGAAAATCCAGCAGTTCAAGACTTTCACTTCGCAGAGATGTCCGAACATACAAACGAACCTTACTCTACAAAAGAGTGCACCTATACATTGCTTCCTCCAGTACATATACACCCCCGAAGAACAGTCCATCCGGTTTGAGTGGTCACTCCAACGAGAGATGCCGAAGCAACTTTTTCCGGCTGAAAACAGTCGCATAGAGGTCATTTTCGAGGCCAGCGTGAGACGCAAAGCGAAAGGCTTAGATTTCCCATACAGCCTGAAGGTTTCTTATCTTTGTTGCTTAGAGGTTACCTTATGGTTCTGGGCCATCCGGCTTACATTGCTCGTATAATCCGTCTTCTCGCCGTTGAGGAAAAATGCACTTTTCGTCCATGCGCTCTTACACGCCATTCCGCGAAAGCACGTTTAAGTCTTCCCAGGTGGCACAGAACCACGCATGGATGCGTTGCGACGGCCAGGATCGCCGCCGCCCGCACAAGCCATACGGCTACTCTGCGCCGCGGTACTAACCGCGAACTTGTACAAGAACTAGTGGACAACAACCAGCGCTGGTACAAAACAGCCAGCGGCCGGTCTTCCCTACTTTGTGGCGGAAGCCCGGCCAATGCTGTGGTTTTATCGGGCGCCTGCTCAGTTGTAGTAGCTGGCCTTGCCGATGATGCCGCGGACTATTTCCGCGATGTGCTTGGCATCGCTTCCTGTCCCCTGCTCAATCTGGGTGCGGCAGGAAAAGCCATCAGCGATGACAACCTTGCCTTCCGTGGCTGCCTTCCTCACCTTCGGGAATAGTTCGCGCTCCCCCAGCGCCATGGACACTTCAGCATGGCCTTTCTCAAAGCCCCAGTTACCGGCCAGGCCGCAGCAGCCGGTGGTGATCTGTTCCTCTTTGATTCCGAGCGCCCGCAGCACGGCAGCGGAATGTTGCGGATCGCCTAAGGACTTTTCATGGCAGTGCACCTGTGTCAGCGCGGAGACATCGCCCGGCGCGATGACGCCGGCGGCGACGAATTGCTCAAGGCGCTTGGCAATAAACTCGCTAAACGAGTGGGTGTTGCGCGCCAGGTTTTTAATCACTGCGCCGTATGTCGGGTCGTCGCAAAGCTCAGCGGCTTCATGTTTCAGCATCACGGCGCATGAGGGTTCCACGCCGATGACCTGCAGGCCGCGGTCCAGGTAAGGTTTCATCACCTTCGCCGTCTGCTTGAGCACGCGCTTTACCATGTCGAGCTGCCCAGTCGAGTGCCAGGTCAGGCCGCAGCACACAAACTCCTGCGGGATCTCCACCGTGTACCCGAGCGCTTCGAGCACCTCCACCGCGGCCGTCGCCGGTGAAGTACCCAGTGAGGAGTTGAAGGAGTCTGGCCACAGGACGACCGTCCGTTCGTTGTCGGCCAGCAGCGGTACCGTCGCCTTGTCATTGTTGTTCGCGATGCCGTTTTGCGCGGTGCCGTTGCACGCGACGTCGTCAAGCGCGGCGACGGAGGTGTGCTGCTTATGCCACTTGCGCAGAGACGTGTGGGCGAAGCGGATGAGCGGGCGGTTCGGGTCGAGACCGCCCACCTTCGCGATGAGCTTGTCGAGGCCCTTGGTGGACATCGCCTTGTCGATGAGCGTGGGCAGAAGCGGAATCTTGTGCGCGATATAGCCCAGCAACGGCAGCCAGCCCATCACGTAGTGCGCGCCCGGGCGCAGCTTGCCCTTGTAGTGGTTGTGCAGGAACTCCGCCTTGTACGTCGCCATGTCCACGTTCACCGGGCATTCGGAAACGCACGCCTTGCAGGACAAGCACAGGTCGAGGGCTTCCTCCACTTCCTTGGACTCAAAGCCGCCCTGGATGGACTCGCCACGGAACATCTCACTGAACATGCGGGCACGGCCGCGGGTCGAGTGCATCTCGTCGCCGGTGATCTGGAAGGACGGGCACATCGAGCCTGTCTCACTGCGGCACGCGGATACACCCACGCACCTATTGATGGCGTTGACCAGCGAGCCCTTGTCCTTGCCCAACTTGTGCACCGGCGTGAGCTCAAAACGCCGCTGCCCCGGCGCCATGCGCAGCCCCTCAGTCACTGCCTCCGGCTTTACTAGAACGCCCGGGTTAAAGAAGTTCTCCGGATCGAAGATCTCCTTGAACTGTTCGAATAGCTCGCGCATCTCCTGCGAGTACATGCGGTCCAGCAGCGCCGAGCGTGCGCGGCCATCGCCGTGCTCGCCCGAGAGCGAACCACCGTGGGCCGAGACCAACTCCGCTGCCTCATTCATGAAGGATTCGAACTGCGCGATGCCCTCCTCAGTGCCGAAGTCGAAGGAGATGCGCACGTGCACGCAGCCCTCACCGAAGTGACCAAATGGAATACCGCGCAGCTCATGCTTTGCCATCAACGCGTACAAATCCCGCAGGTAGTCCGCCAGGTTCTCCGGCGGCACCGCGGAGTCCTCCCAGTTGGGCCAGGCCTCCCCGCCATCGGGCAGGCGCGTCACGATTCCCGCCGCGGCTTCACGGATGCGCCACAGCTCCCGCATTTCTTGTTCCCCGTGCACCACCACGTAGTCCACGGTCTCTACGGCAGTGGCCACCTCCTGCGCGCAAGCCAAGGCTTGCGCTAAGCTTGGTGCGCCGACCTCGCAGTAAAGCCAACCGCCGGCAGCAATGCCCTTGCGGTTACCTGGCAAGTTGCCGCCCGCTTGCTCCTGCCCCACTTTGGAGCGCAGCGCCTCCAACAGGTCGCCGCCCATGCCCTCGATTGTTGCCACGTCCGGCATGCGAAGCTTCGCTGCTGCCGACGCCGCATCAAAGACAGTGTCAAAGGCCAGCACTGCCAGCGCCTTGACCTTAGGCACCGGCACCAGCTTAACCTTCAGCTTCGTGATGATGCCGGTGGTTCCCTCCGACCCCGCCAACGCCTTGGCGGTGTCGAAGCCATGCTTATCCAACAGGTAGTGCAACCCGTAACCGGAAACCTGGCGTGGAAAGCGGCCGAGCTCGGCGTCGATAAGCGTGGCGTTTGCTTCTGCAAGTTCTCGTAGGCGTTGCTCGATTTCTGGGTCGTCGCAACCGCCCTTAAAAAAGTTGACCTCGCGGCCATCTGCCAACAGCAGAGTTAGTTCCTCCAAGTTCTCCGCCGCAGTGCCAAAAGCCACCGAGTGCGAGCCGCATGCGTTGTTGGCCACCATGCCGCCCACCGTGCAGCGCGAGTGCGTCGACGGGTCCGGGCCATAGGTCAAGCCATGCGGCAGTGCAGCGTCGCGCAGCGCATCTGCCACCACACCTGGTTCGATGGTGGCAGTGCGCTCGGCGACGTCGATATCCAGAATGCGGTTGAAGTAGCGCGAGGTATCGATGATGAGACCCTCGCCAATGGCATTACCCGCAACGGACGTGCCGCCGCCGCGGCCGACCACACTCCAACCGCGCACCTTGGCCACATCGATGCCATCACGAATGTCCTCAACCGTCCGCGGCTCTAGCACAGCGGCCGGAACGCGCCTAAAGATGGAAGCGTCCGAGGTATACACAGCCCGCGATGCCATGTCCGTGCGCAAGTTTGTCCGCGCAATCTTGGAATAGACGCTGGGCTCAAGACGAGTGAACTTGGTGGTGTTGCTCATGCGTGCCGCCTTCGCTTTAGTACCCCGCTCGGGGTGGTTGGCCAAATCGGTGAGTAACATGTTACTGCACCTTGCTTTAAGCTTGGGGCAGAATTTTCCACTAATTTTTAGGCTCAACTTTCCAAGAGCCGCTACACCAATCCAGAAGGAACCCACTTTCCCGCCATGCCACGCCCTCCCGCACAACCACGGAAGAACCTCGCACGCGAGGTCATGGACTATGTTCGCGATCGCGCCCAAGCAGGGGAAATGACACCGGGTACGTGGTACAGCGTGTACAAACTTTCAGAGGAGCTAGAGATTTCCCGCTCCCCTGTCCGCGACGGGTTGCTCCGCTTAGAAGAAGCAGGGCTTATTGAGTTCTCCCGCAACCGCGGATTCCAAATTGTGGAAACCAAGCCTTCTGACGTCGCCCAAATCTTCGACATGCGCCTGGCATTAGAGCCAAGAATTGCCGCACGCGCCGCCAAATTCCGCGCGCCTGCGCACATTGAGCAGATGCGCGAAATCCTGCAGGCCATGCAAACCCATGCACAGGCAGGTGATGAAGCTGGCTTCTTCTCGTGGGACAAGCGCCTGCATGACGTCATCTTAGAAGCCGGAGGCAGCACCCGAGCGCAAGATACATTGGCAAGACTGCGCACGCATACCCAGATTCTGACCGATTCAACGGTGCGCAGCGAGCGCTCTTTACCGGACGTCTATGCAGAGCATCTACCCATCATTGAGGCAATCGCGGAGGGTAATGCCCGCGCCGCGCGCCAGCGCATGAGCGAGCACATCACCACTACCGGCCGGCTGCTGTTGCGCCAGACGCTCGTGCGCACTGCGGGCTTTGACGCACTTGCCGACGCCGCCCTTCTCGACGCACGAGTCGAGGAAATCTGGGAGGCTCACACCAGCGAGCTTTAAGAGCGCTTCTTCTTGCGCAGCGGGATTCGGCGGACGATAGCGCGACGCTCTTGTAGCGTCTCACGTCCGCACAGCCAAGCCACAAGCCCCATGGCGGCCACGCCCGCGCATACGGCAAAGGCCTTGGCAAAACCGAAGTAATCCGCCAGGCCACCAACCACGATGGGGCCAAGAATCTGGCCAAAGTCACCGGCCATCTGGAAGGTGGAAAGCACCTGACCGCCGGAGCGCTTGTTGCCCACGACGTCACCAATGGCAGCGGTCTGCGCCGGATTGATGAGGCCGGAAGCAGCCCCCGCAAAGGCCGAGACAACGAGCAGCGCAGGGATGGTATCGGCCAAGCCCATAAGGCCCACGAATACACCCGTGCCCACCAATCCGATGAGAATCATGGGACGACGGCCGTAGATATCGGCCCATCTGCCAGAAAATTGCAGCACCACAGCGTTTCCCGCAGCGAATACAGCTAGAGCAAAGCCGGAGGCAGCGGCGCCGTTATGAAAGACCGAGGCGGCAAACAACGGCAGCACGGAAACTCGCACACCCATGTTGATCCAGCCTTGAGCAAAGTTAGAGGTCAACACCGCCCGATACGCGGTATCGTGCCAAGCCTCGCGAAGCTTCATCGGCGGCAGCGCCGAGCCCGCAGAACCATCGCGCGAAAGCGAAGGCATGAGAACCCAGACCACAACCGCCGCAAGCGCGACGCCCGCGCCGTAAAGCACGAAAGGCCACCTAAAACCCATGAATGCGAGGCTGGCTCCAAGCAGCGGGCCGATGATATTGCCGAGCAGGAAGGCCGTGGCATAGGTGGCAGAACACTTGCCGCGGATAGTCGGCGGCGAAAGCTTCACGATAAGCCCCATGGCAGAGACCGTGAACATCGTGGAACCGATACCCGCCAGGGCACGAAAGAGCACGATGTGCCAGTATTCCTGGGCCACCGCTACGAGCGCCGTGGTAATCGCCACCGTCAATAGGCCCGTCAGATAAACCCAGCGCGAGCCAAACTTGTCCACGAGTTTGCCCGCACCGGGCGCAAAGATGAGACGGCTGGCGGAGAAAATCGAGACCACCATGCCCGCCGCCGCCATCGATACATCGAAGCTCACCACAAACTGAGGAAGCAGCGGCGCGATGATGCCGTAGCCCAAGGCGATAATGAAGGCCGCCGAAACCATAATCCAAATTTCACGGGGGATCTTTGGCGCTGCTTGCGGTTTGGGCTCACCGGCATTTAATTCATCTGCTGCAATAGCTGCTTTTTCATTGTGGGACATAGCAACATTTACCTTAACCCGTTTGGCAAACCGGCAGCTAAGGATGGAAATATCACTAAAAAATAGTTTAGGAAAATCCCAATTCGAACACCTTTTCGAACAATTTTCTTTTTATGTCAACTACACCGATTAGGTTGTGCGCCATGAAGAACTTCAAGAACTCCCCCACTTCCACAGACACCCGTTTCGGCATCCGCCACGCCGCAAGCCGGCATGCGCGCACAACCCATAGCCATTCGCATGAGTCCGAGCGCCTCCGCGCCGGCGAGATAGCCGCTGACATCCTCTTCCATGAAACAGAAACGCTCAACGCTCTAAACGGGATAGTGCGCCATCCACGCTCGCTGGCGCGGCCCACGCCAACATGGCGGCCGCCAATAAAGGAGCTTCCGGCAGTAGCAGGCTTTCCGGCACTAACCATGGCAATAACGCGCCATCGTGTGGGCGAGCGCGCCCGCGCACGAGTCTTGGGCTATGGCGAAGACCGAGTGCCCGCGTATCTCGTCTCAGTACGAATTACTGATTCGACAGGAGCCTCTGTTACCCCAGAACTTGCCGAGGCATGGGTGCGTGCAATGGTGCCGCCGGAGCTAGCAGACGCTGTCCACGAGCTAACCAATGCCGAAGCGCAGCGGTTCGTGTGGCTGGTTGACAGTGCCTACCTTCCGGTTCACTCTCCAGTCTCACTCTTCGCAGGCTTTAGCCAGGCAGCATAGCGGCTGATACCACGGTCCATATAGCGCAAACCGCGGCGAATGCCATCGCCGCCCCCAGGGCTTTCGCTATTTTCACGGAAGACGCTATCCGCAATTGCTGCGTTTCCGGGATAGACGGCATAGGACCGCAAGCCGGCAGGGGCAAAACGGATGAGGAGACACGCTGCAACGACCGTGAAGGCCTTGTCAATGGAATCAGAGGTAAGCGCCTGGCAGATAATGGCCAAGCGGTCATTTCCAGTCACCATCTGGTAGAAGTTCAACAGACCTTCACGCCCGATATCGCCTTCCCCACCGAGCGAATAGATCATGGGATAGACGGCAAGCATGCCGGACAAGCATCCGGCCAGCAGGCCAATCACGATGGTGCTTGCCACGTAACGGAACATGCGCCGTTGTGCCAGCGCACCGAAGATATACCCCACGAACATGGACACGGGGATAAAGGCTAAAGGATGCGCAGCATAACTAGCACTCAGCACAGTAGAGCCGAGGCCTGTAGCCATGCCCAAGGTAGGCCCATACAAAATGGCAACCACGATAGTGCCCAAAGTATCGAAATAAAAGGGGATGTTCGTTCCTACCACCAAAGAGCCAATAAGCATGTTCAGCGCCATCCCCATCACGGGGTTGAACATCATATAGCGCGGAAATAGCCCGTACCTAGAAAGTAATAGGCCCGCAGTTGCAACCAAGCCCAACGCCCAAATGGTGATGGTCAAAGGGCTCGAGAAGGTATAGGTTATCTCCCGGAACTGCGGGGATGTCGACATAGACCACGCGCCTGCGGCAACCAGCACCGAGAAGAGGACGCTTAGTTGGCGCCAGCGGTTGCGGAAGAGACCCGATACGGAACCCAGTTTAGAGCTCATCCTCGTCATCGTAGTCATCGATGGCATCAATGGCATCGCCATCTTCATCATCTAGCGTTTCATCCTCATCGTCGTCAGCGCCGAAGATGTCGTAGACGTCGGGCTCCTCAAACTGTGCATCGTCGAAGGAAACCAACTGACACTCCCAGTCCAGAGCTTGATCGGAGACCAAGCTCAGCACATCAAAGAGGCGATCGAAGTCAGTGTAGGTACCAAGCTCCAAGGCCTCGGCCGGGACTTCAATGATTGGGGCGGAATCGTGAGCCTCGCCGGCCTCAAACAATGCAAGACGCTGCTCCTCGCTCAAGTCATCGTCCTCGTCCTGCTCCCACAGCTCGTTGATGGCTTCATCCTCGAGCTCGTCATACTCTTCCTCGTCAAAGTCGAATGCCAAGAAACGCACGATGGCAGAGGGCACGCCATCGACAGTCTCTACGAGCACGCGCAGCTCAGAGTCGTTAGCCACCTCAGCCACGACGAGGTTCGGGTTGAACTCATCCTGCATAAACTCAAGGTCCGCAATGCGCTCATCGGTGCCTTCCAGTAGGTCCCGCAAAACCGTCACTACCTGATCGGTAGCGATGTGCTTTGCCACAGCCTCAACTGCATCATCCACGGAGAAGGCCACCGAGACCAGGACGGCCTCAAAGTCTTCATCGTCTTCATCCACATCCGCTGCCGCAATGTAGACATTCGCGGCAGGCAGGATTGGGTCAATTTCCACTAGTTGAATCTCAAGATCCGAAGTAATGGGCACAAACATCACGTCATCATTGACGCGGGACTCAATTCCCTCAGCGTCCAACGCAGAAGCGATATCTTCAAAAAAGCTCATCAGTGCAATCCATCCATGTGGCAGTTGGTCACCATGGCTATCACCAAGGCTCCTCAAAGCCTACCCGTTATCCTGCCGCCGTGTTTCTAAACCAAGCGCAGCCAAAAGCTCGGGTCGACCGCTTCCCCACTCGAGCATGTGATAGTTCTGCCATGCTTGGCGACGCCGCTCGAAGGGCGCAACCACGACCTGCGGCTCCGAGTCAAAAATCATGGTCTTGCGCTGGCTTGGCTCATAGCGCGGCCAGTCCTCGTTTGGCCGACCAGCATGGATAAAAGAGGACCACTGCGACTGCATGAGTTGGGTCATATCATCCATCAGTGCACTATCGCCCATACGGGTCAGTGCGGAGACCCGGGAAGCGCCAGGATCGCCAAAGATATTGGAAAGCTCCATCGAGTGCATCGCACCTAGCCCAAGCCACTTCAACGCCGCTGGCGCGAAGTCAAAGCGGTACATCCACGTCTCATGTTCTCTCGAGTGCGCATCGGCAACTCGTACGGTGGGCGCCCAGAACAGGGCGTCGGTAAGCAGGTGCGCAAAATCCTGCCGAGCAACTGCCCCGCCATAGGCCTCCACCACAGCTGGGGCGTTGACCTCGTCGAAGGAAGCAAGCAGGCGCAACGCGGCGCGCCGGCGCGCACTCTGACGCTGGTAGAGAAACTTGCCAAAGCTCGCCTCGTCCGAGTTCGTCCCCACCAACAGCGGTACATCGACTTGTTTGCCTTGGGCGAAAGCCTCCAACGGATGCAAAGGAATCAGATCGTCATCCACCGTGGGCGCGTAGCAGGAATTCAAGTGGAAAAGCTCGCCCGCACGCCACATCATCGATTGGCCCGCGCGCACTATGTCGCCGAACTCAGCCTCGCGCAAATCATCCACGCTGGCTGCGCGCGGCAAGGCCATACGGTTGACCAACTCGCGCGCCCAGAACGTTGACTGCGCCCGCGAATGCAGCATGCCAATCGGCGGCGACTGCGCAATCGCACGGTGAAACAGCCCGTGCGCACGCGGCACCGTCATCAGTGTCAACACCGCTGCGCCACCGGCAGATTCACCCATCAAGGTGATGTTGCCATCATCCCCGCCAAAAGCGGCGATGTTTTCCTTAACCCACTGCAAGGCCAGGAGCTGATCCGATACCGCTGGATTGGCCGAGCACTCGCCGCCCAGGCTGCGCAGATCCAAATAGCCCAGCGCACCCAAACGGAAGTTGATGGAAACGTAGACCACATTCATCTGCGCAGCCAGTTCGAATCCGCGCAGCATAAGCATGTGCGAGGAGCCAACGATGAAACTGCCGCCATGGATGTAGACCACCACCGGCAGCTTTTCGTCGTTGTCTGGGCGAACGACGTCGAGATGCAAGCAATCCTCTCCGCCCGCGACGCGATCCTGCCAAGAATAGATAGGCTGCGGGGCTACTGGGCCAAAGTCATAGCACTCGCGCACGCCTTCCCAACTGGGAGCTTTCTCGGCAGCACGAAAACGCTGGGCGCCGCTGGTATCGGCGCCGAATGGAATGCCCCTCCAAGAGCGCACGGGCGCGGAAATTGGGCGATCTGTACGGAGATCTTCTTCCCTCGTGCCACGTACCCAGCCAGATGAAGTCCGTACCGTCAGCTCGTCTTCCCACACGTTGGCTGCGGCCTCCGCCGCAGCACGCGCACGACGATGCGCATCCGCTGCATGCATGCGGGCAGCGGCGGAACTAGTTTCACGGGGTACATCCCCGAAGCTCCCCTCAGCTTTCATACTTCTAAGACTAGAAAAGTTTCTCTCATTTAGACGAGTTTGGATACTTAAAAAAGTCCTCGACCAACGCTATCGCTAAATCCACAGCAAGCGCTCAGGAAAAAGCAGAGACACTTCGCTACGGTGGTTTTACAACAGGCAACCAAATACCGGTTGTCATAAACAGTTTTTAGAGGTGATTTAGAAGATGAGCATTTTAGATAAGACAAAAGGCGCAATTGAAAAGAGGGTTTCTAACAACGCGACGGGCCCGGCAAATCCCACCAACTCCGACGATGTTTATGAGATCAACCCGGAGGAAGCCAACCGCGTCACCAACGCGCTTTTAGATGGCCTAGACAAAGCAGTCGCAGCGCAGTCTGGTGTTATCAAGAAATACGTTGATGGCCTTCGCAAGCGCAATCCGGAGTCAAGCCCAGCACAAATCCAAGCAATCCTCGATAAGCACTTGCTCAACCTAGTCTCTGGCACTGGTGCTGCTGCCGGTGCTTCCGCCGCAGTTCCTGGTGTGGGCACCATCGCCGGCATCGCTGCTATCGCGGCAGAATCCGTGGTTTTCCTGGAAGCCGCCTCCTGGTACGTCTTGTCTTCTGCTTACCTGCGCGGTGACAACATCGGAGACGAAGAACGGCGCCGTGCCCTGGTTCTGCTGGTGCTGACCGGATCCAAGGGCAGCGCCTTGGTTGACACCTTGGTCGGCGACATGGGCACCGTCAAGGGCGTTACTTCCGCCGCCACCCTGTCGCGTTTTACCGGCCCAACCCTAAGCGGCCTCAATGGCCGTCTCACCAAGCTTTTTGCCAAGCAGGTAACCAAGCGCCTGAAGTGGGCATGGGTCTCCAAGCTGATGCCAATGGGCATCGGTGCAGTGCTCGGCACTTCTGCCAACCGGAAACTTGCCAAGAAGGTAATTGAGCATGCTGGCGAGCAACTTTCGCCTTTGCCCACCTCATAAGGGGCGCTTTCACCCCTGACCTAGTGAGCAAAACAACTCGGAACGTATCATGGTTGAAGACACTTTTCGGGGTGCTGTGTGCACCCGCGCAAAGGCCCTACTAAAGTCCCATTAATGAACCGTAATTAACAAGGAAATGAGGCGAATTCCTGCCGTGAGCAACTCGAGCATTTTCGGCCCCAACGCGTGGCTGATTGACGAACAGTTCCAGCAGTACTCAAAGGATCCCAACTCCGTAGATAAGGAGTGGCGCGATTACTTTGAGGCCAACGGAGCACCGAAGAACGCGGCTTCTGCCCCAGCAGCCGCTGCACAATCCTCCGCGAAGAAGTCCACTCCGGCGAAGCCAGCTGCAGATTCTGCTACCCCGAACGGTGCGCCAGCAGCAAAGCCAGCGAAGGTAGCAGAGAAGCCAGGCAAGGATTCTGACTCCAAGAAGAACTACCCAGATTCCCCGCTCGATCGCATCGGCGAGGCTCCGGAGGCTGGCGAGCGTCAGCTCAAGGGCATGTTCAAGGCAATCGCTAAGAACATGGACGAGTCCCTCGAGATTCCAACCGCAACCACCGTGCGCGACGTTCCAGTCAAGCTGATGTGGGAAAACCGCGCGATGATCAACGATCACCTCAAGCGCACCCGCGGTGGCAAGATTTCCTTTACCCACATCTTGGGCTACGCCTTGGTCAAGGCGACCCAGATCCACCCAGACATGAACGTCCGTTACGAGGTCAAGGACGGCAAGCCGACTGTCGTACAGCCAGAGCACGTCAACCTGGGCCTCGCTATCGACCTCCCGCAGAAAGATGGCTCCCGCGCACTCGTTGTGGCAGCGGTCAAGGAAGCCGAGAAGATGTCCTTCTCCGAGTTCGTTGACGCATACCAGGACATCGTCAACCGCTCCCGCCAAAACAAGCTCACGATGGATGACTTCTCCGGCGTCACCATCAACCTCACCAACCCGGGCGGCATCGGCACCCGCCACTCCATCGCCCGCCTGACCAAGGGCTCCGGCGCCATCATCGGCGTCGGCTCCATGGATTACCCGGCTGAGTTCGCCGGCACCTCCGAGGACCGTCTGGCTGACATGGGTGTAGGCCGTCTGGTCACTCTGACCTCCACCTACGATCACCGCGTCATCCAGGGCGCGGAGTCCGGCGAGTTCCTGCGCACCTTGGGCCAGCTGATCACCGATGATCGCTTCTGGGACGAGCTGTTTGAGTCCATGGGCGTTCCTTACCAGCCATTCCGCTGGGCACAGGATGTCCCGAACACCGGCGTGGACAAGAACACCCGCGTCATGCAGTACATCGAGGCTTACCGCTCCCGCGGCCACCTCCTCGCCAACGTCAACCCACTTGGCTGGCGTCAGCCGGGCCTGCCTTGGCCGGATCACCGCGACCTTGACCTTAAGACCCACGGCCTGTCGATCTGGGATCTGGACCGCACCTTCAACGTCGGCGGCTTCGGTGGCCAGGAGACCATGAAGCTGCGCGACGTCGTCAAGCGTCTGCGTGATGCTTACACGCTGAAGGTCGGCTCCGAGTACGCCCACATCTTGGACCGCGATGAGCGCAGCTGGCTGCAGGATCGCCTCGAGGCTGGCATGCCAAAGCCATCCAACGCTGAGCAGAAGTACATCCTGCAGAAGGTCAACGCTGCTGAGGCATTCGAAAACTTCCTGCACACCAAGTACGTCGGCCAGAAGCGCTTCTCCCTCGAGGGAGCTGAGTCCCTCATCCCGCTGATGGATGCCATCGTGGACACTGCTGCGGGCCAAGGCCTCGACGAGGTCGTCATCGGCATGCCTCACCGTGGCCGCCTGAATGTCTTGTTCAACATTGTTGGCAAGCCACTGGCTGACCTCTTCGGCGAGTTCGACGGCAACTACAAGGGTGGCCAGCTCGGTGGCTCCGGTGACGTTAAGTACCACTTGGGTTCCCAGGGGCACCACATCCAGATGTTCGGTGACGGCGAAATCGATGTCAGCCTGGCTGCTAACCCGTCTCACCTCGAGGCCGTTGACCCAGTCTTAGAGGGCATCGCCCGTGCCAAGCAGGACCTACTGGACAAGGGCCAGGATGGCTTCTCTGTTGTCCCAGTCATGCTGCACGGTGACTCCTCCTTCAACGGCCTGGGCATTGTTCAGGAGACCATCAACCTGTCCCAGCTACGTGGTTACACCACCGGCGGTACCGTCCACATCGTGGTCAACAACCAGGTGGGCTTCACCACTACCCCGGATTCCGCACGTTCTACCCACTACGCCACCGACCTTGCGAAGGGCTTCGATTGCCCGGTATTCCACGTCAACGGCGACGACCCAGAGGCAGTTGTCTGGGTTGGCCAGCTGGCTACCGAGTACCGCCGCAAGTTCGGCAAGGACGTCTTCATCGATCTCATCTGCTACCGTCTGCGCGGACACAACGAGGCAGATGATCCTTCGATGACCCAGCCGGAGCTGTACTCCATCATCGATGACCACAAGTCTGTCCGTGAGATCTACACCGAAGAGCTCATCGGCCGTGGTGACCTGTCCGAAGCAGACGCTGAGGCTGCAGCACGTGACTTCCACGACCAGATGGAATCCGTCTTCACCGAGGTCAAGGAATCCGAGGCCGGTGCCCCTGGCGAGCAGCACGGTATCACCTCTGCGCAGAAGCTCACCCACGGTCTAGATACCTCCATCACCGCCGAGGAGATCGAGGAAATCGGCCAGGCCTACGCCAATGGCCCAGAGGGCTTCGAATACCACAAGCGTGTTGCCCGCGTTGCCAAGGAACGCCTGAAGACCTCCACCGAGGGCGGCATCGACTGGGGCTGGGGCGAGCTTATCGCCTTCGGCTCCCTGGCTAACCAGGGCAAGCTGGTCCGCCTGGCCGGTGAGGATTCCCGCCGCGGTACCTTCACCCAGCGCCACGCTATCCCAGTTGATCCGCGCGATGGCTCCGAGTACAACCCGCTGAACTACCTGGCTCAGGCCAAGGGCAACGGCGGTCGCTTCCTGATTTACAACTCCGCGCTGACCGAGTACGCAGGCATGGGCTTCGAGTACGGCTACTCCGTGGGTAACCAGGACGCACTCGTTGCATGGGAGGCACAGTTCGGTGACTTCGCAAACGGTGCACAGACCATCATCGACGAGTACCTGTCCTCCGGTGAGGCAAAGTGGGGCCAGCTCTCCAGCCTGGTTCTGCTGCTGCCGCACGGCTACGAGGGCCAGGGCCCAGACCACTCCTCTGCCCGCATCGAGCGTTACCTGCAGCTGTGCGCTGAGGGCTCCATGACGGTGGCCCAGCCTTCTACCCCGGCTAACCACTTCCACCTGCTGCGTCGCCAGGCGCTGGGCTCCATGAAGCGTCCGCTGGTCATCTTTACTCCGAAGTCCATGCTGCGTAACAAGGCATCCGCTTCTGCTATCTCCGAGTTCACCGAAATCAAGCACTTCCAGTCCGTCATCAATGACCCGAACTTCGTTGACCACGAGGGCAAGGTTGTAGGCGACGCCGAGAAGGTCAAGACCATCATGCTGGTCTCCGGCAAGCTCTACTGGGAGCTGGCTAAGAAGAAGGAAGCAGACGGCCGCGATGACGTTGCAATCGTCCGCCTCGAGATGCTGCATCCGATTCCGTTCAACCGTCTCGCAGAGGCATTCAAGGCCTTCCCCAATGCCACCCAGGTTCGCTTCGTCCAAGACGAACCAGCAAACCAGGGCCCATGGCCTTTCTACAACGAGCACCTGCGTGAGCTCATTCCGGATATGCCGGAAATGGTCCGCGTATCTCGCCGTGCGCAGTCCTCGACTGCAACCGGTATCGCCAAGGTCCACCAGATCGAGCAGAAGAAGCTGCTTGAAGAGGCCTTCGATGTCTAAGGCTTAAAAGCCAGATATAACGGCTAAAGCGCCCTTGCCGCCTCGAATAGAGGTAGCAAGGGCGCTTTAGTATATTTTCGAAAAAGCAAGCTCTACGAGGAGCTGCTCAGCAGCCAAGCTAGGACTTCGGCTTGCTCGAATTGTCCTTTTTCTCATCGCCGGAGGTCAGATCGGATCCTCCGGAAGAGTTGGAATCACCGCCGGTATCCATGACTGTGCCCGCATTGGATTGCGAGTTCCAATCACTTACGGTTTGCTCCAGAGAACCGGACTCGTCGGTCTTTTCCAGCAGCTCACGGATTTCCCCATCGGTCAAAAACTTGGTCAGGGAAGACACTGCGAGGCGTTCCTCACGGTCAAAAAGACCCTTGTAATAAACCACGACGTAGTTCTGCGGCAGATCCGGCTCCGCTTCCTTGCACCCCTGCGCGCTGGAAGGCTCTACCACCGCGAGGTCCGGCGGTAGCGCATTCATCAGCGCCACGTGGGTAGTAGCCAAGAAATCCTCGCCCGAGGGGTCCTTTTGGTCTTCCTCGTAGCGCTTCGAAATCTCGCGTGCGGCAACAGGGTTGAAGGCATCGAGCAATTCACCGGTGCAACCGATGTAGAAGTTCGTTGCGCCGTCGCCGCTCTCGATAAGCGGGAGGTTCTGCTCGTTAGCAGAGGTGGCCTCCAGTTCCTCATTACTGGCCACATTTGCGGCTCTGCCCTGGGACTCCAAAGTCTGCTTATACAACTCAGCGAGCAACAGCTGCCGCTTGGACTTTGGGTTGACGGATATGGTTACCGCTTGGTGCAAGCCAGGCTTTTCATCCGCCGAAGGATCAAATTTGGTGCAGGAGCTCAATGCAGCCAATGCCAGTCCGGCAGTCGCTAGCGTCGCTACAAGGCGGCGGGATCGCATCGGCACAGTTCTCCTTAAAGTTATGGTTCTTCCTAAATATTCCTAAAATTCTACACGGCACTGCTGGGCTTTCCGACGCCGCCTTATCCCAGCGTTTTCCTGTATTTAATAAGGGGCTAAGATGGGTTGGGTTATGACTAGCGCTATTACTGAATCCGCCGTTCGGGAGGCCCTTAGCCGGGTTGAAGACCCAGAAATCGGCCGCCCTATCACCGAGCTCGACATGGTGAAATCCGTCGCCATCGACGGCAATGACGTCAGCGTCGAAATCTATCTGACCATTGTCGGCTGCCCGATGAAAAACACCATCGAAGCCAACACTCGAGCCGTCCTCGAGGACATCGAGGGCGTTGGCAATGTCAGCGTGACCATGGATGCCATGAGCGATGAACAGCGTCGCGCTTTAAAGCAGAAGTTGCGCGGCGGCCAGGCTGAGCCGGAGATTCCTTTCGCCAAGCCAGAATCCACCACGCGCGTGTTCGCGGTGGCCTCTGGTAAAGGCGGCGTCGGCAAGAGCTCCACCACCGTCAACCTCGCAGCCGCGCTTTCGGCCAAGGGCTTAAAAGTTGGCATTGTCGACGCCGATATCTACGGCCACTCCGTACCGGGCCTGCTGGGTTCGACCGCCGGCCCCACCGTCATTGATGATGAAATGCTGCTGCCACCAATTTCCCACGGCATCAAGCACATCTCCATTGGCCAATTCGTCGAGGGCAACGCCCCTGTGGTCTGGCGCGGCCCGATGCTGCACCGCGCGCTGCAGCAATTCCTGGCTGACGTCTTCTGGGGCGATCTGGACGTTCTACTGCTCGATCTCCCACCCGGCACTGGCGACGTCGCGCTTTCCGTGGCTCAGCTCATCCCGAACGCCGAGCTGCTCATCGTCACTACCCCGCAGGCAGCAGCCGCGGAGGTGGCAGAGCGTGCAGGCTCCATCTCGCAGCAGACTCGCCA
Organism: Corynebacterium sp. HMSC036D03; assembly: GCF_001836185.1. NCBI lineage: Bacteria > Bacillati > Actinomycetota > Actinomycetes > Mycobacteriales > Corynebacteriaceae > Corynebacterium > Corynebacterium sp. HMSC036D03. The sequence goes on along the minus strand of NZ_KV827718.1, from coordinate 210,271 downwards.
GCGCGTAGCCGGCGTTATTGAGAACATGGGCGCCATGGTGCTGCCTGACGGTTCCACGATGGATATCTTTGGTACCGGCGGCGGCAAGGTTGTAGCAGAGCGCCTTAGCACCATCTTGGGCTACGAGGTGCCTGTCTTGGCTGAGGTGCCGCTCGATCCGGCTCTGCGCACCGGCGGCGATGCCGGCGAACCAATCATCACCGCCGCCCCGGATTCTCCTTCTGCAACGGCAATCAAGCAGCTAGCGGATAAGCTCGCCATCCGCAACGACTCTCTGGTGGGCAAGACCTTAGGTCTGGGCGTTACCCGCCACTAAAAAATTAGGCAGACGCCTAAAGCAGTTACTGCTTAGGTAACATCAGCCCAAGAAAAGCCGGTTCCTTCTGCGTTGTCATTTGCCGCAGTTGGTGCCGACTTTGGCGCCGACTTTGGCGTAGGTGCCTGCGGCTGTTGAGCCGAGCTCTGCTGCGGTTGTGCCGGTGCCGCGTAAATCTGGGAGTAGTCGAAGGTCGGGCGCTGCTGGCCCTGCTGACCTGAATTCGCCTGTTGACTGCGCTGACTGTGTTGGGCACGTGGCCCGGAAGCACCGCGCTGCGCTGCGGAGTGCGCTTGCTCATCGCCCGCGCTTAGATGCGGTTTGCCCATTCCCTCTGTCAGCTTGCGCGGGTCGAAATCATCCCAAGCGGAATCGTCTCCGTCAAAAAGAGCCTTGGTGATAGCACCGCGTGGGCCCAAGCGCGTCCATTCGGCGGCCTGGCTGATGGGGCCACGCAAAGTTTCAAATTCCTCGCTCAGGCCGCCCATTTCACCTTGTAGTTCGGCCTTGGCATTGTTGATTGCCTTACGCGCAGCATAGATTGCCGCACGGACATCCATGATTACGCCGGGGAGCCTCTCTGGACCGATGATCACGATGCCAAGAAGCACGATGACGGCAATCTCTGTCCAACCGATTGAAGAAAACACTATGCTATCTTAGCCCTCCGTTAGCGCCTGTGCGCTATGTGAAACGGGCACCAACCTCATTCGCCTTGACTCCGCTGCTAATAGCGCCACTTAGCGCCACTGCATTAACGCCTCTGATTGTGCTTGATGGCGCGAATGACCATCTCGACCTTGTCAAGGATATCGCGCTCGCCGACGCCACTGGTACCGCCGTGTGCGCTGAAATTGTTTCGCCCTTTTTCAGGTGTGGCGGCGTCCTCGTCAGCTGCTTCAGCTGCGATTCCGGCCAGCTTGGCCATCAAATCTTTCGGTGCACGCACTTGGTGGTCAACGTTGCAGTTGCGCACCCACTGGGAAGCACGGCGCTGCTCACGGACGTCGGCGCGACATTCAGCGCAGTGCACCAGGTGAACATGCACACGATGAGTGGCTTTGGGATCCATCTCGCCATCGACGAAGGCTGCCACAGCTTCGGGGCCTAAGTGCCCAATGGAATCAGCCCGCCGAGCCCTTGCTTTGGCCTTATCACGGGTCTTGGCAAGAGTCTTGTCAAAGGTGGTGGTGGCGCCTTCTACTCCACGCATATGAAACGAGGCGCGGTGCTGATGTGCAGAATCCTCCACGGGAGTTTTGCCACCTACCTTTCTATCGAACGTTGGGTTCGTTAATTAGTCTCCACAATAGACCTCATTGCACTTTAGCGTGGGCGGCCTAGCGGCTACGGAGCAAAACTCGGGCTTCGTCGTTGGTCTGCGCGGCGGTTTCGAGAGCCGCGCGCAGCTGTGCACGGCCGCGGTGGATGCGCGAACGAACGGTACCCATCTTCACGCCCAGGGTCTCTGCGATTTCGTCGTAGCTCATTCCCACGACGTCACACAGAACAACTGCTACACGGAAGTCAGGGGCCAGCTCGTCGAGCGCCTTTTGCAAGATCGGGTCCAAGTTGGCCACGGTATAAGCTTGCTCCGGGGTCATATCGGTGCCGGGCACGCGCTCATAATCTTCCGGCAGGGCCTCCATCCGTATCTTGGCACGATGGCGGACCATATCTAAGAAGAGGTTGGTGGTAATCCGGTGCAACCAGCCGCGGAAAGTACCGGGCTGATACTTATCAAGCGAGCGGAACACACGCATGAAGGTCTCTTGGGTCAAGTCCTCTGCATCATGCTGGTTACCGGACAAGCGGTATGCCAGGCGGTAAACGGAGTCTGCATGCTCGTCCACGAGCTCCGACCACGAAGGCATCGCAGCCTGGCCGGCGTCGAACGCGGCTGTGCCGCTGAGTTCTTCGGAAGCAGCGACGTGAGGCTCCGTTGGGCTAGTGGCCACACCAGTTTCCTGGCGCAAAGACGAATCGACGCGATGCTTCCTTTTCATGCTTTCATCTTCCTATACCGAGCTTCAAAACGCCAGACAGTACTCTGCGAAGTGACTGTGAGCGTCACCGAAAAACAAAAACTTCTACCTCATCAGTAACAATCCTGGCGTCTTGACACCGCATACACAGAAAATTACCTATGGTTTAGGTTGTGACTAATACGGCATACGACGCACTGCGTTCTTACATCGAATCCACCAGCGAAGTTTCTACGGCACTCGCCGGGGCCCGTTCCCATGCCGAGGAATTTGGCTTGTCCGTACCGGACGAAGCAACCGGGCAGCTTCTTTCCTCCCTTTCCGCAGCCAGCTCTGGCGCTGATCGCCCCCAGGCCATCGCCATTACTCCGGCTGCTGCTGTAGCCGGAATCTACCTCCTGCAGGGCCTGCCTAACAATGGAATCGTCACCTGCATCGATCCGGAGGCAGAGCATCAGGCCATGGCGAAGTCCACCTTCCGTGAGGCTGGCTTTGCCACCACCCGCGCGCGCTTTTTGCCCTCCCATCCTCTGGAGGTCATGGGACGTCTCGCCACCGATTCTTATCAATTGATCTTCGCAGACGTTCCCGCGCTGGATATGCCGGCTCTTATCAACGCCGCTTTCCCACTGCTGCGTAAGAACGGCACGCTGGTTCTCGCGAACTCTTTGTTGGATGGCACCCTCGCCGACACCACCCGCAGCGACCGCGACACTGCCGCTGCCCGAGAAGCAGACGAGCTCGCCCGCTCACTCGAAGACGCCGTAGTAACCCGTCTACCACTGGGTTCCGGCCTAACGCTTATCACCAAGCGCTAAGAAAGTAGAAACCTCACACGAGATACAGGCGGCTGCCCCTTCATCTCGTGTGAGGCTTCTGTGTTTTCTCCCCGCCGCGGTGCGCTAGACGGTTTCGTTCTTGCCCACGACGACAACGCCGCCGGCAGAGACCTTAAAGCGGGACTCGTCGCGCTCGCGGTCGCAGCCGATGATGGCACCTTCGGAAACCACCACGTTCTTATCCAAAATGGCATGGCGGACAACCGCGCCCTTGCCCACGCGCACGCCTGGCAGCAGCACCGAGCCTTCTACTGAAGCTCCGTCGGCCACATGCACGTCCGAGGACAGCACAGAGTTGCGCACGGTGCCGCCGGAGATGATGCAGCCGGGGGCCACCATGGAAGACTGCGCGATGCCGTTTTGGACGAACTTCGCTGGCGGAAGGTTGGACTCATCCGTGGAGTGGATGGGCCAATGATTGTTATAAAGATTAAAAATCGGGTGCACCGAAATTAAGTCCATGTGCGCTTCGTAGAAAGAATCGATGGTGCCCACATCGCGCCAATAACCATGGTCGCGCTCAGTGGAACCTGGCACGTCATTCGCCATGAAGTCATAAACATGCGCCTGCCCGCGCTCCACGAAGTACGGAATGATGTCGCCGCCCATGTCGTGGTCGGAGTTTTCGTTCTCCTCGTCCTTGAGCAGGGCCTCAATCAGAGCATCGGCCGTAAAGACGTAGTTACCCATGGACGCATAGGTCATGTTCGGATCATCCGGAGTCGAAGGCGGATTATCCGGCTTTTCCAAAAACTCCGTGATGGTTCCCATGCCGTCTGCCTGAATGCAGCCAAATGCGGTGGCCTCGCTACGCGGCACGCGAATGCCCGCCACGGAGCAGTCGAGCCCAGTAGCGATGTGTTCCTGAACCATCTGCTGCGGGTCCATGCGATAGACGTGGTCGGCGCCGAAGACGATGACATAGTCCGGCTTTTCGTCATAAATCAAGTTAAGCGACTGGACAATAGCGTCGGCGGAACCGTTGTACCAACGCTTACCGCGACGCTGCTGGGCGGGCACGGAGGCGATGTACTGGGAAGTCGGGCCAGACAAATTCCAAGCCTGCGAGATGTGGCGGTCGAGGGAATGGGACTTGTATTGGGTGAGCACCGCAATCTTGAGGTAGCCCGCGTTGACGAGGTTAGACAGGACGAAGTCGATGAGACGGTAGGAGCCGCCGAAGGGGACGGCGGGCTTTGCGCGATCTTCCGTAAGGGGGAATAGGCGCTTGCCTTCACCGCCGGCGAGGACAATGGCGAGGACATTAGGCTGGGTTTTCACATGTTCCAACCTATTCAGTTTTAGGCCGCTTCGCAGAGGAAATAGGTCAGAAACTACCCCCACGGGAGTTTTCTGCACGGTATGGATTTTCTCCGTATTCTGGGAGGACATGAGAGCCGGAATTTTTTCCAAGGAATACCCACCTGAAATTTACGGTGGCGCTGGCGTGCACGTCGCCGAGCTAACCCGCTTCATGCGGGAGTTAATCGATGTTTCCGTTCACTGCATGGGTGGCCCACGCGAGGAAAAGGACGTCTTCAACCACGGCGTTGATCCAGAACTTTCCGCAGCCAACCCCGCCATCCAAACTCTTTCCACGGGTCTGCGCATGGCTAATGCAGCTTCCGATATTGATATCGCGCATTCCCACACCTGGTACTCCGGCCTCGGCGGCCATCTCGCCGCCCGCCTCTACGACATCCCGCATGTGGTCACCGCCCACTCTTTGGAGCCGCACCGCCCATGGAAGCGTGAGCAGCTCGGTGGCGGCTACGAGATTTCCTCGTGGTCCGAGAAAAACGCCATGGAATACGCCGACGGCGTCATCGCGGTTTCCGCCGGCATGAAAGCCTCCATTCTGGATGCTTATCCCCGCATCGATGAGTCCAAGGTGCATGTTGTGCTCAATGGCATCGATACCGAGCTGTGGCAGCCGCGCGAGGCAGACTACCTGGACAAACTCGGCGTCGACAAGCAGCGCCCCATCGTTGCCTTCGTCGGCCGCATCACCCGCCAAAAGGGCGTGAAGCACCTGCTGAAGGCCGCGGCCCAGTTTGATTCAGACGTCCAGCTGGTGCTGTGCGCAGGCGCTCCCGATACTCCAGAAATCGCCGCGGAAACCGCAGCTTTGGTCGAAGACCTGCAGGCCAACCGCGACGGCGTGTTCTGGGTGCAGGAAATGCTCTCTCGCAGCCTCATCCAAGAGGTGTACTCTGGCGCCGACGTCTTCGTGTGTCCTTCTATCTACGAGCCTTTGGGAATCGTTAACTTGGAGGCCATGGCGTGCGGGACTGCAGTAGTTGCATCTGACGTCGGAGGAATCCCCGAGGTTGTCGTCGACGGTGAGACCGGAATCCTCGTCCACTACGACGAAAATGCGGTCGCTGACTTCGAGGCCAACCTCGCTGCTGCCGTCAACCAGGTCGTCGCCGACAAGGAGCACGCAACCGCATTCGGCCAAGCCGGCCGCACGCGAGCTGTGGAGAAGTTCTCGTGGGCCACCATCGCCTCCCAGACCGTAGATATTTACCGCGCACTGATTTAAATCGAGAATCTTTAGAAAGGCACTTTGTGACAACCCATCGCCCCGAACTGCACTTCACCCCTGAGTCTGGAGTCCTCGAGGCTCCGGCCGGCGTGCTGCTAGACGGCAATACGTGGCACCTGTTTTTCCAGTACCGCCACGAACTTTCCGCCCCGGCGCGCTGGGGACACAACTATTCTGAAGAATTTCCATTCGATTGGTTGGAGTGCGACGACGCACTTGCCCCTGTCGGCGGTGAGCTTTCCTTGCGCGCCGGTTCTGTAGCCGCGGGCGAAGATGCTATCAACCTCTACTTCACCTCCGTGACTTCCACCGGCACCTCGGTGCGTTTAGCACGCTACACCGATTTCAACGATGTCTGCGAAATTTCGGATGACTCCAACGCACTAGACCCGAATGTCGTGCGCTATGGCGAGGTAGCCGCCAACGTCACCAATTACTCCCGCTTCCGCTCGCCTTCCGTGGTTCCAGACTGGGTCGCGGCCGACCGCGATGAAGGCCACGAGGGCTGGCTCATGCTCGCACTAACCGGCCACTCCGACGCGCCGCTGCCCGTTATCCTGCGCTCGGCCGACGGCTTGACCTGGGATGTGGAAGGCCCGCTCGAGTTCAATGGCGATCCTGGTTTCAACGAGGGCGAGGTCCCGGCAAACTCGCCGATTCCACCGGTTGTCTCTCCACGCCTGGTCCGCTTGCGTGACGAGGTAGATGAGCGCATTTACGACGTCCTCCTGGTTACCCTTGAGCGCGATAACCGCGATGTCTCCGGTTACCTCGTCGGCCGCTTGGAGGGCACCACCTTCACCGTCGCCTCCGGTTTCCAGCGCATCGACTTCGGCCACGATTTCTCCCGCCCGCGCAACACCAACGCCACCGAGGGCACCGTCCCGCAGGAGACCCGCTACGACGAAGCGGTTGTCCTGGGTCTTCTCAACGGCAATGGCCGCGGCGACGATCCTGCAGCGCATCCTTCCTTCGAGGAGGAAGGATGGGCCAATACCCTCGCACTGCCGCGTCGCATCACCCTCCAGGGAGGCAAGCTCTTCCAGACTCCGCCGCGCGGCCTGCCGGATGCCATCCGCCAGTCAGAGCGCGCCCGCTCCTGGGTCGGCGTAATGGATGTCCCGGAAGGCTCCTCCGTCACCGTCACCTTGCTCGACGGCAACGGCAAGCCCGCGGCAGTCATCACCCATGCTGGCAGCACACTGACCTTAGATCGTTCCATGGGCACTGCTTTCGATTCCTATTTCAAGGACTCGGCTCCTGCCGTAGCGCATTTGGCTGAGGGTGATTCCGATTCCCTCACCGTCGTGGTCGACGGTGCCACCGTAGAGGTCTACGCCGACGGCGGCCAGGTAGCCATGGGCTCCCGCGTCTACTTCGACGGCGGTTGCTCTGATCTCCAGGTCGAGACCGCCGGTGAGGCCGTCATCGAGCAATCCTGGCAGCGCAAAGGCTCGCAGCTCTAAGCGCGACGTGTTTTAACACTCAAAGCGACAATAGGGAAAGGCAGAGCATCTGTGCTCTGCCTTTCCCTATTGTTTGTGCAACCGGCCAGACCTTTGGCCTTGCCCACCGCTATTTAGACTGCGCGCAGACGGTCCAGGCGGGCATGAGCGGTGACCTGCATGGTCTCTGGCAATTTTGCCATGCGCTCAGCAAGCTCTTCCTTTTCAAGGTGGCGGGCAGACGGGCTCATGCCAACCTGCGCGGCAATAGAGGCGCGATCCAGGGTCATCGGATAAGAGATATCAACCGGATCTGCTGCCTGCTCCAGGTAGCCGGCGGCCTGCTCGTACATGCGCTCGATCTTGCCTTCTTCCACGCCCAAGATTCCCAGCGGCTCGCGCAGTTCATCCAGATGGCCGAGGTCCGGAGTCAAGACAATGACCTCGCCGCCTGGACGCAAGATGCGCTGGAACTCCGCTGGGTTGCGCGGGGCAAAGACCACCGATACCGCATCGATGGAATCATCCTGCAGCGGCAACCGCTCCCACACATCCGCCACCACGGCGCCAACGCGCGGATGGCACTTTGCCAGATGCTTGGCAGCATGTGGGGAAATATCCAAACCAACGCCACGGGCCTCAGCGATGGAATCCAAGGTATGTGCTAGGTAATAGCCGGTGCCGGCACCGACTTCAAGCAGCATAGGCTCGGCAGTCTCAGGCAACTCGTTGGCATCAAGTGCGTCCTGCACTGCGCCAGTGACAGCCTCCACAAATGGGGCGAAGTGGCCCAAAGACAAGAAGGTCTCACGCGCGGAAACCATCTCACTGGAATCGCCCTTATGCTTTAGCCCTGCCCCGGGGGCAAGGGTGACATAGCCTTGTTTGGCCACATCAAAAGAGTGCCCAGACTCAGAGACGAGACGAGCAAAATCGTCGGCGCCGCTTAGCGCGGTGCCATCGTTTGGGTCGGCCAGAACATCGATGACGTGTGAAAGCATGCCTTAAAGACTAGCTGGAAACTTCGGTCAGCAATGAACCAAGTTCCGCAGCCTCCTCTTTTGTGAGCTCCACAACAATACGGCCACCACCATCGGAGGGGATTCGCATGACAATTTTGCGGGACTCCTCAACCGCTTCCATTGGCCCACCTGTCGTGCGTGGCTTCATAGCTGCCATAGCTGTACCGCTCCTTTGAGATGTAAAATTTTTGGGTTACCCAAACCACTCTACGCCTTTATTGCTAGTCAAGGGGCGGTTACGAAATTGGTCTAGCTGTTTCGCCCTCGCTTCGGTAGCGCTTTTCTACCTCCGCCAGCAAGGCATCCACCTGGGATTGGCGGTATCCATGGGAAACGACGTCGAACTTGATGTCATCAAAGTTGCCATCTTGAAGCGCTCGCTGATTGTTTGCCAACACATCGCGTTTTTCATCAAGATCGTCTAGCACTTCCCCCCGCCCAAAAATCGAGCCCCACGCCCATGTCCCTAAAACCACCAACGCGAGCAGAACGACGATAAGCAAAATCCACGACAGCATGGGCTAAAGCTTACCGCCGGATGGTTCACGTTGAGCAACAGGACCTATTACTCCGTCGCGTGACAAAATCGTGCGCGCGACCACCTCAGCCATGGGCGCAAGCTCATGCAGCGGCCGGTTGCGGTGGATGCGCTCGCCAAGGTCTACTTCGGCGATGGAAGAAACACCGCAGCGCTTAGCGACGTCGATAAGCAGCCCGGCTTCCACCCCGTAGCCATCAACAAATGGCAATGCCCGAGCCAGCGACGTGCGCAGCGCATATTCGCCACCCAAGGGCTGTGCGATATCTCCGAGCTCCGGGAAGAAGGTGCGCAGCAAAGGCTTAGCGGTCAACTCCGTGACCCGCCCGCCGCCGCTTGGGGCACCGTTGAAGGTACGACGATAAGTAGCTTTGACCATCTGGATCTCTGGATCCGCAAACGGCGCAGCCAACTGCGCGACCATCCCTGGACACGCAGACTCCAAGTCGGCATCAACGAAGACCACGATGTCACCTTGCGCTGCGGCGACCCCGCGCCAGAGGGATTCACCCTTGCCCGGCCGCGGCGCAATCTCCGGCAGGATTTCGCGCCAGTTGTATACCTTTGCTCCGGCAGCGGCAGCGCGCTGCGCGGTGTGATCCGTGGAGTCAGCATCGACAACGATGACCTCCATTGGGTCATCTGCCAAACAGGCTCGTACCACGTTCGCGACGGTTGCTTCCTCGTTGAGCGCTGGGATGATGACAGAAACGCTCATGCGAGCCCACGGGTGGTGTTCAGCGGGGCCATCGTGCCTTCGATAGCTGCGGTCATACGAATGACGTCGAGGGTCTCCGCGACCTCGTGGACGCGGAAAGCGGCCACACCATGCGCCGCCGACCACGCGGTTGCGGCCAATGTCCCTGCCACGCGCTTGCCGACGCCGCGGTCCAAAGTCTCGCCTACGAAGTCCTTGTTAGACAACGCCATCAGTACCGGCCAGCCCGTGGCAACAACCTCGTCGATGCGGCGCAGCAACTCCAGCCCGTGAAAGGTGTTCTTGCCAAAGTCGTGGGTTGGGTCGATAAAGACCAGCTCCTCCGGGCACCCCAGGCTCGCCGCCTTTTCTGCCAGAGCAGTCGTCTCCGCGATGACATCCGCTACGACGTCGTCAAAGTGCACGCGGTGTGGGCGCGTGCGTGGGGTGACGCCGCCCGTATGCGAGCAGACATAGCCGACCTTATGTTCTCCGGCGACTTCGATGAGCTCAGGGTCCCAGCCCGCCCATGTGTCATTGATGAGCGTCGCCCCGGCTGTGATGGCGGCTTCGGCAACGCTTGCGCGCCATGTATCTACTGAGATGGTGACATCCGGGTAGCGCTCGTGCGCCGCGGCAATCGTGGGAACCACGCGCTCGATCTCTTCCTGCGCGTCCACGGCTTCGCCAGGCCCTGCCTTCACGCCACCGATGTCGACGATGCTGGCACCCTGCTCGATCACCTCGGCACAGCGGCGAAGGGCCTCAGCTTCGGCGAAGGTTGCGCCCTTGTCATAGAACGAATCCGGCGTGCGATTGACAATTGCCATCACCTGCGCCAACTTGGCGCTACGCGGATTAGCGCTCATCACGAATCCGCTTATCGCTCATCACCTTGTGCGAGTTCACGATATGTGCGACCGCTTCGTCGACGTCATCAGTAAGCAGGAACAAGTCCATGTCTGATGCGCCGATAAGACCGCGTGCTGCCATGGTGGACTTCATCCACTCCAGGAGGCCGGACCAGTACTCGGTGCCCATCAGAACGATTGGATAATTGGTGACCTTTCCGGTTTGCACCATGCAGGCCACCTCAAAGAACTCGTCCATGGTGCCCATGCCACCGGGCAGACAGATAAAAGCCTGGGAATACTTCAAGAACATCGTCTTGCGGGCAAAGAAGTAACGGAAGTTCAATCCCAGATCGACGTATTCGTTAAGTCCCTGTTCATGCGGAAGCTCGATGCCAAGGCCTACCGAAAGGCCTTTTTCCTCATAAGCACCACGATTCGCAGCCTCCATTAGTCCTGGGCCGCCACCGGTGATGACCGCGTACTGGGCATTGGTTAGCGCTTTGCCCACGCGAACGCCCAAGTCATATTCCGGCGTGCCCTCTCCCAGACGTGCGGAGCCAAAGACGGTGACAGCCTTCGGCAGCTTTGCCAAAGCATCAAACCCTGAGACGAATTCCCCCTGGATGCGCAGAACCCGCCACGGGTCCGCGTGCTGCCATTCGTGGTCGGCCCCGGATTCCAGCAAGCGCTGGTCATAGGTTGAGGTCTGATCGCCCTCGGTGCGCAGCAATAATGGTCCGCGCAGGGTGCGATTACGTTCTGGCGACATTTTGGTTAGGCCTCCTTGGCGTTTGCGCCGCTTAAATACTCAATCAAAGCATCGGACACGGAAGTAATTTGCGCAATTGGAACCTGCTCGTCTTTCTTATGCGCAAACCCTGGATCACCCGGGCCAAAATTCACGGCCGGAGTGCCCATCTCGGAAAAACGGGCAACGTCAGTCCAGCCGTATTTCGCACGGAAGTTACCGCCGACGGCGTCGACAAGCGCGCGAGCGGCGGGCTGGCCCAGGCCTGGAAGGGCTGCGGAAGATTCGTCATCAACCTCAATGGTGACGTTTTCATGCTCTCCGATAACCTCACGCATATGTGTCATGGCCTCGCGCAAGTTCCGGTCTGGCGCGAAGCGGAAGTTCACAAACATCCATGCCTCATCTGGAATGGTGTTGGTTGCTACTCCGGATTCCAGGTGCACGATGTTGAGACCTTCCTTATAGGTACAACCATCAATGGTGACCTCGCGCGGAGTGTAGTTAGCTACATTGACCATGATCGGTGCCAGTTTATGAGCAGCATTAGACCCCAGCCAGGCACGCGCGGAATGAGCGCGGGTTCCGTGCGCCGTGATGCGGAGACGGATGGTGCCCTGGCAGCCGGCCTCGATCATGGCGCCGGAAGGTTCTCCCAAAAGAGCTAGATCGCCGTGCAGCCACTCGGGGTGATCTTTTTGCAGATGTCCCAGCCCATTAAATTCCGAGGAGACTTCCTCCCCCTCGTAAGCAATGACTGTTAAGTCATGGGCGAGGTCGGGGGCGTCGTAAAGCGCAGCAAAAGCGTGCAGGTACACGGCCATGCCAGACTTCATATCGACGGTGCCACAGCCCCACATGACATCGCCTTCCATGTGGTGGGGAACGTTATCCGCCAGCGGGACGGTATCGATGTGGCCAGCCAGAATCACGCGGGATTCGAGCCCGCGATTGGTGCGGGCGCAGACGGTGTTTGCGTATCGCACCACTTCGATCTTGTCATTATCAAGGCCCCGTAGGGCTGCCTCTATTGCATCAGCGATCTCCTCCTCATGATGAGAGGGGCTCGGGATGTCTACGAGCGCTTTGGTCAATTCGATTGGGGAGGCAAAGAGATCTAAAGTCACAAAGCGCCATCGTAGCGACCTTGCACGATGGCTGCATTGTGTAATATACCTCTCAATACTTTGTTCTAAATCACAAAAGGTGCATCGATATGGCAGAAACCTCACAGCAGCTCAAGACACGCCACCTCACGATGATGGGGCTCGGGTCTGCGGTTGGCGCAGGCCTCTTTCTAGGCGTTGGCCTGGGAATCCAAATGTCCGGTACCTCGGTTCTGCTTTCCTATGCAGTCGCCGGCCTCTTGGTCGGCGCCATCATGTGGATGCTCGGCGAGATGGCAGCAGCCCGCCCCTCGCTAGGATCCTTTTCCACCTATGCCGGCCAAGCTTTTGGCAATTGGGCACGCTTTACCCTGGGCTGGTTGTTTTGGTTCATGCTAGTGATGGTGATGGGAGCCGAGATTACGGGCGCTGCCGCAATCATCGCCTCCTGGTTTAACATCGCAGCGTGGATTCCCGCCCTTATCGCAGTCTCCTTCTTCGCGGTGGTCAACTTTGCAGCCGTTCGTGGATTCGGCGAGTTCGAATTCTGGTTCGCCATCATCAAGGTGGCCGTCATCCTAGCCTTCCTGGCAGTGGGCGTACTGATGCTGATTGGCGTGCTGCCAGGCTTCAACGGCGACCTCGCAACCACCAACTTCACGGAGAACTTCCTTCCGAATGGCATGCCGGGCTTTGCTTCCGGATTGCTCGCCGTTGCATTCGCCTTCGGCGGTATTGAGATGGTAACCATCGCCGCCGCCGAGTCGGAGGATCCTGCACGCAACGTCGCGACCGCCGTGCGTGCGGTTATCTTCCGCATCATGGTCTTCTACATTGGCGCCATCGTGGTCATCACCATGGTTTTGCCATTTAAATACATCCAAGATGCCGATGCAGCCGCCGATTCCCCATTCACCCTGGTGCTAGAGGCCGCGCAAATCCCATTCGCCGCGGGCTTTATGGAAGTCATCATCGCTTTGGCCCTGCTTTCTGCATTCAACGCGCAGATCTACTCCACCTCCCGCGTAATTTTCGACATGGCTAAGGACGGCTCGGCACCGGCTATCTTTAAAAAGCAGAACCCATCGGGCTCCCCAGTCTTCGCCGTCATCTTGTCCATGCTTTTCGCATTCGGCTCCGTGCTGCTGCAGTTCTGGAATCCGCCAGGACTTCTGTCCTTCCTCTTCAATGCAGTCGGCGGCTGCCTGCTAGTGATCTGGACCTTCGTGGTTTTGTCCTACTTGAAGCTGCACCCAATCATGAAGAAGAACGGTGAGCTTTCCGCCGTCGAGGTCATCGCCTACCCGGTTCTGCCATGGGCCACCCTGCTGGCGATTGCCGCATTGGTTGTTCTCATGCTCTTCGACCCATCCGCACGCAACCAGGTCCTTGCAGTGAGTGCGCTGACCGTCGTGCTCATCGTTGCGTCCCGCCTCACAAAACCTCGCCAAGTAAACACGGTGTCGAAGTAGCTGTGTATGCTCTAGCGGTGAAAGAAATGGCCTAGTTTTCGCTAGGCTCTACCCCGCATTTGTGAAGGTTTTTCCTAAAGCTATGACTTCTGCATCCGCACGCGGCCTTGCCACCCTTACCCACGATGGGACCGTTCTCGACGTGTGGTTCCCCGCCGTTCATATCGGCGATGACGCCCCGGTAACCGAGTCCGGCACCACTCGCTTGGAAGAGACCCCTCAGCAGTTCGCCGCCTTGGCGGGCCCGGATGAGGAGCGCGGCGTCGCCCGCGTGGCGGTTGAGACCGCCATTAAGGACTTGGATGATGCGCCGCTGGACGCATATGACGCATACCTGCGCCTACACCTGCTCTCGCACCGTGCCGTCAAGCCGCACGGTCTGAACATGGACGGCATCTTCGGACTTCTGGCCAACGTTGTGTGGACCAACTACGGCCCATGCGCTGTGGCTGACTTCCAGATGATCCGCGGCCGCCTGTCCTCCCGCGGCCCGGTCACCGTCTACTCCGTAGACAAGTTCCCGCGCATGGTGGACTACGTTGTGCCAACCGGCGTGCGCATCGGCGATGCTGACCGCGTCCGCTTGGGCGCTCACCTGGCTGAGGGCACCACCGTCATGCACGAAGGCTTCGTCAACTTCAATGCTGGCACCCTGGGCGCCTCCATGGTCGAAGGCCGCATCTCTGCAGGAGTTGTTGTCGGTGACGGCTCCGATATCGGCGGCGGCGCCTCCATCATGGGCACGCTTTCCGGTGGCGGCAAGGAAGTCATCTCCATCGGTGAGCGCTGCCTGCTCGGCGCTAACTCCGGTATCGGCATATCGCTTGGCAACGACGCAGTTGTCGAAGCCGGCCTCTACGTCACCGCCGGCACGAAGGTAAGCGTCTTCGGAAAGGTTGCCGAGGCACTGGGCGTGGAGGAAGGCTCCACCGTCAAGGGCTCCCAGCTCTCCGGCGCATCGGGCTTCCTGCTGCGCCGCAACTCCGTTTCCGGCGCCGTTGAGGCCACCGAATGGAAGTCTGATGCAATCGCTCTCAACGAGGATCTGCACAAGAACTAAGCCCGCCGACTCGTGGATTTAGTCATGGCTTAAACTATTCGGGTGACCGATAGCAATAAATCCACGCAAAATCTTGGCAAAGGCCTCAAGGTCCGCCATCTGACCATGATGGGCCTGGGCTCCACCATCGGCGCCGGTCTCTTCCTCGGAACCGGCGTCGGCATCTCGGCTGCAGGCCCTGCCGTCCTCCTCGCCTATTGCATCGCAGGCTTATTAGCCATCTTGGTAATGCAAATGCTCGGCGAGATGGGTACCGTCATCCCCGCCTCCGGCTCCTTTTCCGAATATGCCGAACACGGCATCGGCCGCTGGGCAGGCTTTACACAAGGCTGGATTTATTGGCTAGCCACCGTGGCCGTGCTGGGCGCTGAGATCACCGGCGCCGCCGGCTTCATCGGTTCTTGGTTCGGTGTTTCCCCATGGATTCCCGCGGCTATTTGCGTGGCGTTCTTTGGAATCGTGAACCTGCTGCGCGTTCGACTCTTCGGCGAGTTTGAGTACTGGTTCGCCGCCATCAAGGTCCTCGTCATCGTGGCCTTTTTGATTGTCGGCTTCCTGCTTATTTTTGGTCTTCTGCCTGGGCATGAAGCAATTGGCACCAAGGTCTTTTTGGATGACGGCTTCATGCCGAATGGCTTGGGCGGCGTCGCCGCTGGCCTGCTCGCCGTGGCATTCGCTTTCGGCGGCATTGAGGTCGTCGCCATCGCGGCGGCTGAGTCTGAAGATCCGGAAAAGTCCTTGGTCAACGCCGTTCGCACGACCATCCTGCGCATCTCGGTGTTCTACTTGGGCTCCGTTTTGGTAATTACCTTTCTGCTTCCCTACTCCTCGCTGGGTAACGCTGATACCGCGGCGCAATCGCCATTCACTCAGGTTCTCGACCATGCAGGAATTAAGGGCGCTGCGGGATTCATGGAAGTCATCATCGTGTTGGCACTGCTTTCCGCATTCAATGCTCAGATCTACGCTTCCTCCCGCATGATGCACTCGCTGGCCTCTCGCCACGAAGCACCGAAGATCTTCACGAAGACCAATGCACAGGGTGTTCCGACGCACGCGATTGCGCTTTCGGTCATTCTCTCGGTCATCATGGTCGTGCTCAACTATGCCGACACCGGCTGGTTGTTGTCCTTCATGCTCAATGCGGCGGGCGCCTCCCTGCTCATCGTGTGGGTCTTCATCGCGGTCAGCCAGCTGCGCCTGCGCCGCCAGCTTGAGGCCATTCACCCGCTGCCCATCCGCATGTGGGCTTTCCCGTACCTGACGTGGTTTGCATTGGCCGTCTTCGCAGCGATTGCGGTACTCATGCTGACTGACGCCTCCGCTCGCGTCCAGCTACTGTCCGCCGGTGCGATGTTCGTCGTCCTTGCGTTTGCGGGCGTACTCAACGCCAAGGCGCGCGGCATTTCGCCTACTTCGACGCTGCCGCTGCCGGACGTCGCCAAGCCCTAGCAATTCGCCTCGAATAATCCCCGGGCCAGCTGTTTCCTTCCAAACGCTGACCCGGGGATTTGACGTTTTGCGGCACCACTCTTGACATGATGACAATGAGCCTTTACATTTAGGGATGTAAGCACGACATAGAAACTTGAAAGCTTTACATCATGCCCGAACACTCCAATATGGTTCGCAAGTGGCGTCGATGGCTGGAAATGACCCAGGCAGACCTCGCCGCTGAGGTAGGCGTTTCCCGGCAGACCATCGCGAACATCGAAAAAGGTAACTACTCGCCTTCCGTGTACTTGGCACTAGACATCTGCAAGGTGCTCGGCAAGTCCGTGGAAGAAGTCTTCAACAACAACCCAGAAAGCGTGAACGATAATGGCTAATAACAACGATGGCTTCTTTGCCAACCTGACCTTCAAAGAGATTGCAAGCTACTCGCTCGATGAGTTCGAAGAGGAAACCTACTTCAAGACCTATGCCATTGGCTACACCACTGCCTTGTTTACCGTCTACTGCGTGTCCGCGCTATTAGCGTGGGTCCTGCCGGGCCGACTTTCCTTGTGGAGCCTCTCGCCCATCGTCGCGCTCGCGATTGCAGAATTTGTCTCGGCGCATTGGATGAAAAAGCGTGTTCCGCGTCCGAACAAGATGCGTTCTTGGACAGGCATAATCTTGATGCTGGTCCCCACCATTGCGCTTTTCGCTGGACTCGCTATGAAACTCAGCATCGACAGCGATTTCGACAACGGTCTCGTAATCGGCGCATTCACAGGTATAGCTGCGGTACTCATCCTCGGTCCCATTTTCCTAAAGTGGCAAAATGGCCGCGACCAGCAGCGCTTAGACAGCCAGCTAGAGGGCTAATCAAGAGGTTCCTCACCATCTGGCTTCCTAGTCCCCTCGTGTGACACTCCTCTTTTGGTCCTTTTGCTCGGCGCCCTTTGCCGGGGGAAAGGACCAAACAGCTCGTTTTCAGCGGCCGTCGAGAGAGCCCAACCTGGGCCAGCCAGCTTAAGCCGGCTCGGTGTGCTCGACCAAGACTGGGGCCTTCGGGCTAGAGCGGAAGGTCCACAGCTTATTAATGATGAAGTTAATCGGCATCGCAAGCAGGATGGATCCCGCAGTAGCCCAGTAAAACTTGGTGCGTAATCCAGTGGAATTATCGAAAATATCCGTGGGTAGACCAACCGGCGAATTCGGGTTCATAAACAAGGTCAAAAGCAAAAGGCTGACGACATACGCCCCCAGTCCCGCAACAAGAAACGCAACGTAGCCCCGAAGCCAGGAGACCTTTTCCACCGATTTGAAAGTCCACATGCGATTGAGCTGGTAGTTCCAGGTATTCGCTACGAGGAAAGCGATGGTCTGAAACACATGGTACCAACGAACATGGAACGCGGAACCGAAAAGATTCACAAAGGGGTCATCGGGCGTAATGCCACTGGTGGCTAGTGCAATTTTGACTGCGATGTATGACACCGCCAGGTTGACCACCGTGCCCGATCCGCCGACCATGCCAAACTTGATAAATTGGCCCATATTGGACGCAAAACGCCCAGCGGCAACTGATGAGCTCACGCGTTCCTCTTTCCGGTTAATCGATAACTAAATCAGGTTACCGCCCAATTGCCGCAAAGTGGAAAATTCGCGGCGTGTGCCGGATAACGGATCTGCAAACTCTAGGCGGTGCGCCACGAGTTGGAGAGGCGAGGAAAAGTCGTAGAGGTCGAGTCCGCGGTCTACCGGGTAGGTGTCGTCGCCTTGGATGGGAGCGCCTAAGTAGTTACAGACCACCCGCAGCTGGTGGGTATGCCCCGTGTGCGGAATGAGCGAGGCCGTATAGCCGTGTGCCTCCACTTGGGTCAACGTGGGCGTACCGCCGAGCGAGACTTGGCGGCTACCTTTGACCTTGTGCATGGAAAGCTCAACCGTTCCGGAGTATTCCAGGCAGGCAGAAAGGCGCGCATGGTAGGTCTTGGTTACTTTGCGCTCAGCAAAAAGCCTCTGATACCTCCCGCGTGTGCGAGGGTTGCGTGAGCACACCACTACCCCGGCAGTCAGGCGGTCGAGGCGGTGCAGCGGCACAATGTCATCTTCACCGAAATCCACGCGCAGGCGTGTCTGTAGGGTCTCGCGCACCAATCGCCCATTGCTGGTCGTGGGTAAAAAGTGTGGCTTGTCCACGACGATGAGGTCGCGGTCTTCATAAAGCACCGTGTAATCGAAGGGAATCGGCTTCTCTTCGGGCACATCAGGGTGATACCAGGCAGGGACCGGACGTGAAAGCGCCATTCCCGCAGGCAGAAGCTGCCCCGGTGAAAACGGCGAATCGCCCGCCGCGGCCGCGAAGTACTCGGTGTCCGCGGGCACGACTGCCTGCAGGACTACTTTGCGCGGAGAAATCCCCTCGCGGGCTGGCGGGCGATAGGTCACGGGCTAGTTGTCAGCAGCAAGGCGGGCCACAGCGGCATCGATACGCTCATCAGTGCCGTTCAAGCCGATGCGCACGAACTTATCACCCGATGGGCCATAAAAGTCACCCGGGGCAACCAAGATTCCGCGCTCGGCCAGCCAATCTACGGTAATGCGGCACTGCTCATCGCGGGTCGCCCACAGGTACATGCTGGCCTCAGAGTGCTCGATGCGAAAGCCGGCGCCAGTTAGTGCGCGCAGGAGCTTAGCGCGGCGGGCGGCATAGCGGCGCACCTGCAGCGTCTCAGAATCGTCGTCGTTTAGCGCTTCAACCATCGCAGCCTGAATCGGCCCTGGAACGATAAGGCCTGCGTGCTTGCGCAGCTCGAGAAGCTCCGCGATAAGCGCCTGGTCACCCGCAAAGAAGCCCGTGCGATAAGAGGCCAGGTTATGGGACTTCGACAACGAGTGCATCGCGATAAGCCCCGTGTTATCGCCGTCAGTCACGCGCGGATCCAAGATGGAAACCGGCTTCTTCTCGTCGTCCCATGCCAACGCCAAGTAGCACTCGTCAGAGGCCACAATGACGTTGTTCTCACGCGCCCATGCCACCACGGCACGCATCTCTTCCACGGTCTTTACTCGGCCGGTCGGGTTCGACGGCGAGTTGATAAAGGCCAGCTCTGCATCGCCAAAGTCGCGAGGATCGTCCGCGCGCTCTGGGTATGCGCCAGCAATCAGCGCGCCCACCTCGTAAGTCGGATAAGCCACGGAAGGGATGATGACGCGCTGGCCGCGCATGCCCAGCAGCGTCGGCAGCCAAGCGATAGACTCCTTCAAGCCGATTACCGGCAGTACGCCGAAGGAGGAAGGTTGAGCGCCCGTGCGGCGCGCAACATTACCGCGGATGGCTTCCTGCAGCTGCGCAGTGCCCGCCGTGGTGGGATAGCCGGGAGCCTCCGCGGTCGAAGCCATCGCCAGCTGCACGCCCGGAGCTACTGGATCGACCGGGTTGCCCACGGAAAGATCCACGATGCCATCTGGGTGCGACTGAGCCTTCTTCTTCGCCTCAGCAAGCGAGTTCCACGGAAAGTCCGGCAGGCTATTTCCAAGCGGTTGACGAGCCATTCTTAGGTCAAGCTCCTTATTTACAAGGTAGGCAGCGGGAAAAGTTAAAGCCCGGACCCAAATGCGTGAGGTCCGGGCAGCAGAAATTAATCCTGGTTCTGCGGAGGCAGGGCCGCAATCATTGGAGCGTCGAAGTCCTGTGGACCAAGCGCTGCAGCACCACCCGGGGAGCCAAGATCATCAAAGAACGCAGCGTTAGCGTCGTTGTAATCAATCCACTCATCCGGAACGTCATCCTCGTAGAAGATTGCCTCAACTGGGCAAGCAGGCTCACAAGCGCCGCAGTCTACGCACTCGTCAGGATGGATGTACAGGGAGCGCTTGCCTTCGTAGATGCAATCGACGGGGCACTCTTCAACGCAAGCGCGGTCCATCACATCGACGCATGGCTGCGCGATAGTGTAAGTCATGAGGTGCTAAAACTCCTGTTTTCACGGGTTTTGGGATGTCTAACAGTATGTCACTTTTGGACAAAAAATGGGAAAATTCCGCCCCCGATTCCGGCGATTAACAGCAGGAGCGAAAGAATATTATTGGCCAGCCATATATCGCCGGTCACGACCACACCCAGCACGAATGCGAAGTATCCCAGCAGCCAAGCCGCCAAAGGAACAAGCCCGATGTAGGCATTATCACTCCAGAGCCTTGCTGTGCGCGTGAGCACTGTATTAAACCACCAGGCTAGAACGATCGTGATGGGAAAAGCCACGCTCGTCCCACCCGGCAGCGGCAACCTGGCGGTGAGGTAGACAACTTCTAGAACCAGGGAGGTCAGCGCACCTAGGCACAGCCAGGCCAGGCCGGTTATCTGCTCGCCGCGTGAGTATTCATTCAAAATCACAGGCCCTCCAGAAGCGCTTCTGCAGGCTCGCCCCGCCCCAGCTGGTAGTGCTCGGCACGCAGCAACGGCATAACAAGGAGATTGGACAGGCCATATGCGCTTGGCGACGCCGCTGGGTCCCCAATGGCCGCCGCAGCCGCTACCGGGTTCGTCTGAGTCACTGTGGAGTCAGCCACCCAAATTTGCGTGGCATGGGCGACCATGGCGTGACGCTTGGCGGCTAGCGCGGCATCGTCAAGCCGGTATTCCACGTCAGCGCCCTCGTTGGTGAAATTGTCGAGGTAACTCCGGTCCGACTTTCGCCAGCCCTCCGGTGCGCCGATGGTCTCAAGCGCGCTGTAGTGCGCGCCGCGTTCGAAGATTGCCCACCAGATGCGCTGGTCTGGTGCTGCGGCCGCGTGGACTGCCTGGTGCACGGCGATGTGGTCTGGGTGGCCATAGCCGCCGTCCGGCCCGTATGTCAGCACGATATGCGGGCGAAGCTGCACAAAGTGCTCGCGCAACAAATCTGCTGCCTCGTCAATGCGGCGCACCAAGGCACGCGGATTCTCGTGAGCCGGTGAGCCCTCCATGCCGGAATCGCGGAAGAAGCCAAAGCCGCCGAGTTGAATACCGTGGACGCCCAAGATATCGAGGGCGTCGGAAAGCTCACGTGCCCTAAAACCGCCTAGCTGGTCTGCATTGCACAAGCCTTGATAAGGCGTGCCAATGACCTCGCCTTCCTCGCCGAGCGTGGCCGTGATGACCGTGACCTCAGCGCCTCTTGCAGCCATGTCAGCTAGTGTTCCGCCGGTAAAAAGCACCTCGTCATCTGGGTGAGCATGTACGGCCACCACGCGGTAGCCGCGCAAATCATTACTTTTCATCTTTCCTCCACATCGGTGCCGTAATAAGCCCTGCATCCCAATCTTCGATGCGTTGACCGGGCCCAAGGATACCCCTGCCCAAAGCATGGATACGCACCTCGTCCATCAAAGGTACGTAGAGCACCTCATCGGAATTGAGTTTGCGGACCTTTTCCAAGGCCGCATCCGGAGTGATGCGTCCAGACAAGATATCGCCGCGCATGTCCTCTGCCTCCGCAGGGCAAAAGCCGGAGATATCGCTGGCGCGTACGTCGTCGTTTTCACACATATAGAGGCTGGCCAGACTCTCCGGAGACACGTTTGCATTCTCCCAGGCCACCACGGCGTCCACCTCTGCCTCCGGCAGCATCTCGCCCGCAATGGTTTGAGTGCGCTCAGAGACTACCTCTGCACTAATTGCTTGTGTTTCGAGGACGTCGACGATGGTGCTGGCAGCCGCCACAGCCTCCGGATGCGTGGGATCAGCTGCGATGCGCAGCGGCTTGCGGCCCGCGCGCTCGCGAAGTGGCGTCAGGTCCACTTCTTCGTTGACCGGGTTTTGGCCCGGACGCAACTCCGAGGCACGGCCCGCCGCCAGGCGAGCGACCTGGTCGGTCTCGATGAGCGAGGCTAAAGCGCGACGCTGGCTTTGCTCTGGCAACGCGCCTTCCCGGGCGGAAAAGTGCAGGCGCAGCTGGCGATTACGGGTCACGGTCCCGGCGTTGACGTTGCTCAGCAAACTGAGGCTCTCCAGCGAGGTTTGTTCCGGAGTAAAGTCCACGAATCCCACCTGGCCCGAGCGCAACATGTTGACCGCCTGACTGGTATCGCGGACGGTACGCAGCTGGACGACGTCGACAAGCGCAGGCCCCGCGCCCCAGAAGCGGTCGTTGCGATTCAGGGTAATAACTCCCCTGCCTCGATCGACGGCCTCGACGGCATAGCGCCCAGCGGATGCGGGGATGCCGTCGGCAAGAGCTGCCGTAAACTCGGTGTCCTGCAGCAGGTGCGAAGGAAGAAGGTGCGCGAAAAGTCGGTGCCAATCGGACACGCGCTGCTTGAAATCCACCACCACAACGCGCCCTGCCGAGGACGTGCTGATGTCCTCGATGGCGAAGTAGCCCGCTGGGTCCACCACTCCGGGGTTGGAGGTCATTTGGGTCCACAGGTAGTGAAAGTCACTGCCGCTAATCGGAGTGCCATCGGACCATTGCGCCGGCGAGGCAATCTTGTACACCACGCGCTGGGCAACACCTTTCGGCGGCTCTACCTCCTCCGCGCTGGCCAGCACATCGGAATCCATGTGTTCGCCGTGGAAAGCAGAAGGAAGGACGAGCTCTGCAATCTGGCTGACCAGCTCGCTGTTGTTGGCTACCAGATGCGGATTGAGTCCGCCGCGGAGCGGGTCGACGCCGATGGCGACAGTCTCGCGCTCGACGCCGTCCTCTTTTTCCTTCTTCTCGGGCGTCGGTGTTTCGGTCTGGGTGCTCTCGGCAGCCGGTTTGTCCTCGACGGGCGGCGGGCCCGGATTGGCCATGCACGAGGTGAGCACGCAAAGTGATGAGGCAACCACTGCCGCGCCAAGCTTTCGCACTTTGATACCGCCCTTCTACCTAGATCTGAAACCACTTTAGTCGGAGGGCCGGCATTGCTTGGAATCTGACGCTGTGTTTACGGCGCTCTCCAGCTGCATTCGAACCATCGAGTAGCTCTCTTGGGTGCCTTTTGGCGCCCTTCGATGGTTCGAATGCAGGTTGTTTTAATACATGAAGAAATGTGGATTGAGAAGCCGCAAGACCGCCAGGTGCCACGTACCAGTTTGCTGATGAGGAGCACTGCCAAAATCCGGTTGGTCCGCAGTACGAACTTGCTCGATGATGGCTGGGAGATGATGCGCCACGCAATGCCCCGTGTAGCGCAAGGTGCGCCACCCGCGAAGCACGGCGTCATTGTTCTTCCAGTGATCCTTTATCCAGGTATCCAGTGCTGAGTGAAATTTCCGACCATTAATTTCGATGGCAATTCGCTTGTCCTTTAATACGATGTCCCATGCATAAACACCGATGAAGTAATTGCACTCAACGTCCATTCCCGCATCTTGTAATCCGCGGGCCACCTTAATTTCCGCCGAAGAATCGGTGAATAGGACTGCTTCTGACAACGCTTCCTGCGTTCTCGAGTCTAGGCGAGCAAGCTTTCTTCTATCTTCTTCAAGCCGCGTTCTGCTACGTCGTCCTCGGTAGACCGCTTCGAGCATTTCTACTGCTTGAGTGCGCTCTGCAAAAGCCGCGGCCGCGAGCGGATTGTGTACTTTAAGACCTTCATATTCAAAGTGGTCTCTGACTTGGCTGCGTTTATAGGTAAACAGTGCACCGCTTCGCATCTTGTGTGGGCCTGCCACGATGACTGGAAAACTAAGGTCTTGTTCACTCAGCAATTGAGCTGCTGTATTCCCCGTTGCGCAACATCCGTGCTTGGCTGTTAGCAACGTGAGGACATCCCGCGGGTTCGGTTTACCCCACACATAAATCCCGCGAGCAATTTTTGTTATTTCCCCCGAGCGCACGCGGGCAGCTATTTTCGATCGACTAAGCCCCGATACTGGTTGCATGCTTGCCCCTCCCCCTTGCATTGGCATCATCCAGTTTCGATGCTCAAGCTAGCACGAGAGAAAGCAACCTGCATTCGAACCATCGAGTGGCTCTTTTGGGCGCCTTTTGGCGCCCTTCGATGGTTCGAATGCAGGTTTTCTGGCAAAAGAAAAAGCGCGACCCCAAAACGGCCGCGCTTTAATCTCCTAAGCGTTACTTGTTGAGCTGCTTCGCACGGGAAGCTGCACGCTTACGGTCGGTAGCGGAAAGCTCGACCTTACGCACTCGCATGACGTTCGGAGCAACCTCGACGCACTCGTCGTTGCCACAGAACTCAAGCGCCTCGTCCAGGGAAAGGGTACGCGCCTTTGCCAGGGTGACGGTTGCGTCTGCGGTGGCAGAACGCATGTTGGTCAGCTTCTTTTCCTTGGTGATGTTGATGTCCATATCCTCATCACGGTTATTAGCACCAACGACCATGCCCTCGTAAGCCTCCATGCCTGGCTCGACGAAGAACTCGCCACGGTCAGCCAGCTGCTGCAGTGCGTATGCGGTGATCTGGCCGGAGCGGTCAGCAACCAGGGAGCCAGTCGGACGGGACTTGATCTCGCCTGCCCAGCTATCCAGGCCATCGGCGATGGAGTTAGCGATACCTGCACCGCGGGTCTCGGTCAGGAACTGGGTGCGGAAGCCGATGAGGCCACGCGCCGGAACGCGGAAGATCATGCGTACCCAGTCACCCTCGCGGACGTCCATGGACTGCATCTGGCCCTTGCGGGTAGCCAGCAGCTGGGTAACGGCGCCCTGGTACTCGGAAGGAGTATCGATGGTGAGCATCTCGTATGGCTCCATGGTCTTGCCATCGACAACCTGGGTAACAACCTGTGGCTTACCCACGGTCATCTCGAAGCCCTCACGGCGCATGTTCTCAATCAGAACGGACAGCGCCATCTCGCCGCGGCCCTGTACCTCCCAAGCGTCAGGACGCTCGGTCGGCAGAACCTTCAGGGACACATTACCGATAAGCTCCTGGTCCAAACGAGCCTTGACCATACGTGCGGTCAGCTTGTCGCCACCGCCCTGGCCAGCCATTGGGGAGGTGTTAACGCCGATGGTCATAGAGATTGCCGGCTCATCAACGTGAATCTGCGGCAGAGCAACCGGGTTTTCAACGTCAGCGATAGTATCGCCAATCATGATCTCTGGGATACCGGAGATGGCGACGATGTCGCCGGCAATAGCCTCGGTCTCTGGCTGGCGCTCGAAGCCGACGGTACGCAGCAGCTCGGCAACCTTAACGTTCTTGACAACCTCGTTGCCGTCCTCATCCCAGGAGATCCAGGCAACCTGCTGGCCCTTCTTGATCTTACCGGAGTAGATACGCAGCAAAGCGATACGGCCGAGGAAGTCAGAGGAGTCAAGGTTGGCCACGTGCGCCTGCAACGGGCCGTCGACGGAAGCGGATGGCTCCGGCAGAACCTCGTAGATGACGTCGAAGAGCGCCTGCAGGTCCTCAGCCGCAGGAACGTTGCCGTCGCCTGGGTTCTCGGTGGAAGCCTTGCCCTCACGGCCAGAAGCGTAGAGTACCGGCAGATCCAACAGTGTTTCTGCAGCAGCAGCTGCTTCCTCATCCTCTAGGCCGGAGGCGATTTCCAGCAGGAGGTCGTGGGACTCGTTGACGACCTCGTCGATACGAGCGTCTGGGCGGTCGGTCTTGTTAACGCAGATGATGACCGGCAGCTTGGCTTCCAGGGCCTTGGTCAGAACGAAGCGGGTCTGTGGCAGCGGGCCTTCGGAGGCGTCGACTAGCAGCACGACGCCGTCAACCATGGAGATACCGCGCTCGACCTCGCCACCGAAGTCGGCGTGGCCCGGGGTGTCGATGACGTTGATGATAAGGTCGCCGCCGTCCTTGCCCAGGCCCTTGCGGTGAATAGCGGTATTCTTCGCCAGAATGGTAATGCCGCGCTCGCGCTCCTGGTCATTGGAGTCCATGACGCGGTCCGTGTGCTCGCCGTGGTCACCGAAGGCACCGGACTGCTCCAGCATGCCGTTGACGAGGGTGGTCTTACCGTGGTCAACGTGGGCGACGATGGCGACGTTACGGAACTCGGTATTAGTCACTGGTGGGGTGCTCCTTAAAGCAAAGTTGGAACGCTTAAGCGCAAGATTTTGAACGGGGTCTAAATATACTCTGCAACTTTGCAATTTGCAGCATTGGAACACCCCTCTGAAGCGGGAAATCGCAGGAGCCAGCGTTTTGTAACAAATCTATAACCCCGGACGAAAGACGGGTTGAGACACACTTTCGCTTCAGAAACTGGCTTGACCGTAAGAAACTTGACCGCAAGAAAAAGGTGAATATTGTTACCAGAGATACTATTGTGACCAATGTGCCGAATGTTATTGTCAAGCATCTCGCACCCATTTCCGTCTCCTGCACCCAATTCAAGGAATCTGATAATCGTGAGCACCTCGAGCACCGCACCTAGCTCCGAGCACAACAACGGACACCGCCTCCGCGCGAGCTCCGGCATGATTGCTGCCGCTACCGCGGCGCTCATCGGTCTAGCTACTCCCCTTATCGCACCGGCCCAGGCAGACGCCCCGGACCTGGCCGCCCTGGAAGCACAGGCAATGTCGCACTCCCCGCTGGATTCGCTGGGACGTCCCAATGAGGCAACCCAGAATCGTATCCGCGAATTCGCCGCACAGCTATGGATTCCCAACGACATTCGCAGCGCCATCCTCTCCGGACTTGCTTTCAGCATGGGCCAGGGAGGTGATCCAGGCGTGAAATTGCCTGAGGGCCAAAGCCCAGCATTCCGCCAGTTCTACTGGCCTACCGTCTCCGCAAAATGCATCGGGGGCCAGGGCGATTCCATGGGTTCTGCCATCGCCGTCCCGGGCCCTACCAAGATGCCAGCACCGGGTGCAGGTCCAGGAGAGGCAGTCTTCCTCTTCACGGCACTAGGCACTTCCCCTGCAGCTAAGGAGCAGGGCAACATGAAGGTCCAGTGGTTCAACCTGGACACCTTCCAGTCCGGCGTTACCCCGCTTTTCAACAACGGCATCAACGCCGACGGCCCCACCACCGTCTCAGGCCGCGCCACCACGGGCAAGGGCACCGTCGTGGCCATCTTGTCCGGTTCCGTCAACACCCAAGATTCCGCGTGCGCATTCCCGCCAACTGCCGCCTTCCTTGAGGTCAATTAATGAGCGTCGATCTGCACCCTGTCAAGCAAGAAACCTTTAATACAGCGGAAAACATCAACGTCGATCCAAAAGGTTTCTTGCGCGAGGTAGACACCTACAAAGAAACCGAATTTGGTCTTTACATGGCCCGCGGTGCCAATCATCCGCGCTTTGGTTACCTCGAATCTTGGTTGCTGCCTGAACTGGGCCTGCGCGCGAATATCTTCCACTTCCGGGAAGGGGTTGAGGCACACCAGGACTTCTACTTCGATATCGCTGACATCGATAACAAGGATGGAGTCTGGACTACCCGTGACCTTTACGTCGATCTGGTCTCGAACACGGGCGAGCCAATCGACGTTCTCGACATCGACGAGTTGGCCGCAGCCACCTCCGCGGGTTTTATCTCGGCAGAAGAGGCAGAGCGCGCTATGGACCGTACCCTCGTCGCGGTTGAAGGCATTACCCGATACGGCGACGATTCCATGGCTTGGCTGCGCGCCCTCGGCATCGAACTTTCTTGGGCAGACTCTGTCACCCTGACGCCTGCGGAGTAGTTGCGTAAGATATTTAGGGTTATTTGTCCCTATCATATTAAGGATGCTTATTCCCCATGGCCGGTGGACTTTTTGCACTGCTTGACGACGTCGCGGTAATCGCTCGCGCGGCAGCCTCCAGCGCCGACGACGTCGCTGCCCTAGCTGGCAAGACCTCGGTAAAGGCGACAGGCGTCGTGGTTGACGATGCCGCCGTTACCCCACAGTACGTCTCCGGCGTTAGCCCAGCCCGCGAGCTGCCTATCATTTGGCGCATCACCAAGGGCTCGCTCATCAACAAGATCGTCATCATCTTGCCGATCGCACTGCTGTTGTCTTGGATTGCGCCGTGGGCGCTGACCCCCATTCTCATGTGCGGCGGTACTTATTTGTGCTTTGAAGGCGCAGAGAAGATCTTCCACTACTTCGCAGCGCATGGCGCAGAAGAAGAAAAAGAAGAACAGTCGGACACAAAGGATCCAGACGCCGAAGACAAGTTGGTCAAGTCTGCCGTTACCACAGACCTTATCTTGTCCGCTGAGATCATGGTGATCTCGCTCAACGAGGTCATTGACCAAAGTTTCTGGATGCGCCTAGGCGCGCTGCTCATCGTCGCCATCGTTATCACTTTGGCGGTCTATGGCGCTGTCGGCGTGCTGATCAAGATGGACGACCTTGGCATTAAGCTGCTGGAGCGCAACGAAGGCAAGTCCGCCGTCGGCAACGCCTTGGTCAAGGGCATGCCGGTAGTTCTGGACATCATCTCCGTCATCGGCACGGCGGCAATGCTGTGGGTAGGTGGCCACATCGTCATCAAGGGGCTGCACGAGTTCGGCATCAACCAGCCGCACGGTTTTATCCACCACCTGACCGAACCCATCTCCAACGGCGCGCTGTCCTGGACCGTAGATACCGTCTGTTCCATGGCCTTCGGCTTTGTCCTGGGCGCCATCGTCTTGGGCATCGTCACAGGCTTCAAGAAGGCTCTCGGTAAGTAGTCGCGAACCC
This sequence comes from Corynebacterium sp. HMSC036D03, assembly GCF_001836185.1. NCBI lineage: Bacteria > Bacillati > Actinomycetota > Actinomycetes > Mycobacteriales > Corynebacteriaceae > Corynebacterium > Corynebacterium sp. HMSC036D03. The sequence continues at coordinate 181,639 of NZ_KV827718.1, read as the reverse complement.
CTCCAGGTTTTCTCGTCTACACGATTACAGGAACATAAGCAGCGACAGCGCCATCACTGCCATTCCGGCAATCAGCCCGTAGATGGCGTGGTGGTGTTCACCGGTTTCCTCTGCGGTGGGCAAAAGCTCATCAAGCGAGATGAAGACCATGATGCCGGCGATGGCTGCAAAGCTAAAGCCCATCGTGGCAGGCCCCATCAGCGGCAGCAGGAGAACGAAGCCCACCGCTGCCCCGACTGGCTCAGCGAGCCCCGAAACCGTAGCCCACCAGAAGGCTTTGGCTCTCGAGCCCGTGGCTTCCCGTAGTGGCACCGCGACTGCGATGCCTTCCGGAATATTGTGAATCGCAATCGCCACGGCTACCGGAATCGCGATACGTGGGTCTTCCAAGCCGGCGAGGAAGGTGGCAAAACCTTCCGGAGAATTATGAAAGGCCAAGGCGCAGGCCGTAAACACGCCCGTCTTCATCAGCCGCTTGCGGCGTGCTTCTTCTTCCGTGGTGGCAGGCTCGTGCGGATTAATCTCTTCCGGAACGATTCGGTCAATAACCGCAATTATCGCGATGCCGACGAAAAACGCGAGCACCACCGCCCAGGTTCCTGCCTTCTTTCCGCCAAAGGCATCCGTCAATTGCTCGAGGCCCGTCGGCAGGATCTCCATGAAAGAGACATAAAGCATGACGCCAGCCGAAAGACCTAACGCGGCAGCCATGAAAGCCGGACCAGCATGGCGTTTACTGACGGCGATGCCAGCGCCGATGGACGTCGATAAGCCGGCCAAGAGCGTAAGACCGAAAGCCACCGCCAAGGAAGACGCTGTATACATAACTTAAGACTCTAGAACATTAGCGCGCCCCAGCCCCCACTCCGTGGTGCGTAGGCTTTAAATGCGTAGGCTAGAAGCCTATAAACCTTTAAAGATTTGGAGGCCCTCGTTGGACGTGAGCATGTACCCACTAGCTAAAAGCTACTTCGGCGTCACTCACGTCGCAGTTCTCGAGCATGTAGTCCACTCGGTAGCGCTCAGCCTCCCGCTTTTGCACAAGGGGCCGCTTGCGCTGGCGGTCACGCTCGAGCCCGAGGCTTTCAGCGGCGGCTGGCGTGTGCGCAGCGAGTTTGGCATCTTAGGCTATCTCGACGCCGCGGAAACTGCGGAGTTTCCTGCCCTGCAGCGAGTGCGTGCTTCAGGGTTTAGAGTCGCAACTGACGCTACGGTTGAGCTCGTGTCTGAGGACGCGACTATCGACGTCGCGGTTAACCTCGGTCTTGCCCCGTGGATGGTGCCTGTCAATGAGCAACCCGCAGGCTCCGTACTGTTGCAGGGCGGCCTCGGCCTCCTCATCGATACCGCAACCGGGCAGCTTAATGAATCTCAACTTTCGCGCTTAATTACCCAGCAGATCTTCGTCTCGCTGCATCTGGTTGAAGGCGATATTGTCGCCGCTACCCCAGGCTTCGTCCTGGGCCGCGTGTGCACCACACAACAACAGCCACACCTCGGTGCGATCCTGGAACGTGGCAGTGCACAAGATGCCGCTATCGCTGCCCGTGCTTACTGCGCCGACGGCCGCATCGCTGTCGACGTGCCCGAGGTGGGCGCCACCGAGTTCTTCTCCCCCGCCGTCCCCGCCCTGCGCGTGCCGCCCGAAGCGCCCGCCATCCCTCCTGCCGTCGAGCCCGTGGCCACGCAGGCTTGGGAGACCGGCCTCGAGGCCGCAGACTTCCATGCCGGCCTGCCGCGCGGAGCCAAGAAAATCGCGCGCCTGGTGACTCTAGCGGCACAGCCTGCCCCGGAAGCAGTAGTAAAACCGGAACCAGCGGACAAACCTGAACCGCTGTCAGAGCCTGCACCGCGTAGCGAGCTCGCAAGCCTCGTCAACCACGTCCCAGGCCAACAAGCGTTAGCATGGCGGCAGCTTCCCGTCGCTGCGGCGCCGGGTCGCTTCTCCTCGGAGTCAGCGCGTGTGCGCGCACGACGCTCTGAACGTGCGGCCTCGCGGCAGCGGGGCGGGCACCACCGCAAGTAGACTTGCAGCTTTCCCACCGAAAGGACTTAACAATGCTTTCCCACAACCGGCGCTTGCTGCGCATCGGCGCGACCGTGCTGGCTGGCAGCCTCTTTTTGGCTGCCTGCGGCGAGGGCGAGTCCGCCAACCCGCGCATCATCCAAGGCTTGCACCAGAAAAAGCCGAAAGAGCCGATTGCCCGCCCGATGTCGGAGATGGTCCCAGCAGAGGTCGCCGCAGGACTCGGCAGCGAAAAGTACGGACTGCCCACCGCCCACGGCGCATCCATCGCATCGGGAGCGATGGAGCAATGCCGGGATTTCAAAGGCGATACCTTCCAAGCTGTTGCCGATGCCAAGACTTTGGAGGACCACGAAATCGAGGTGGACTACGGCCTCGACGATGCCGACATGAAGTCCTGGGATGGCATGTGCGCACCCATCAAATTCGAAGGCGCCAATGCCTTTGCCACCGTGGCGACAGTGCCGTTTAAACAGGACAAGAACGAAGTCACAGGCCCGATGCTCTACATCTTCAACGGCGGTAACGGCGCTCCCCTGGTCACCCAGCCTTTCGAGCTGCCGCAGGAATTTGCCGGGAAGAAGATGAGTGATTTCGCCATCACCCAGGTGGGCGAAAAGCTGGTCTTTTCCCTAAACGATGTGCCGGAGGACAAAGCCCCACAAATCTTCACGCTCTCGCTTGCTGATGCCACCTCAAAGACCGTCAATCAGCCAGAGCCGCCGGCGAATACCTCGCAGCGCCGCCTAGAGGAATTCCGCATTCAGGATTCCTATGTTTATATCGCCGAACGCAACAGCGAGGCCGGATATCAGCTCGTTGCTGTCGATGCCCTAAGCGGCGAGGAAACCGTCTTGGTGGATGCGGGTTCCCCGGGCTTCGACAACGTCGAGCTGCCGCCCGAGGCCAAGGGCTATACCTTGCTGCGCAACAACGACTTCCTAGTGGGAATCTCCGACAACGCAGCGCGCCCGACCTTTGTCTTCGACAAGCAGCAGGGCCCGCGCATGCTTGGCGATGCCTTCCCACTCGACGACCCCGGGGAACCCGCCCACGTCTCCAGCCCGACGGGCACCATCGTGCGCAATCACCTAACGCTGCTGGATAAGGATGCCGGCATCAAGGTCATCGATCTGGCCAGCGGCGAGCAGATGGGGGAAGTCTCCAACGAGGAGATGACTGAGCCTTTCGAGACCGAGGATTACAAGGAGAAGGGTATTTCTGCCATCTCCGACGGCCAGTCGCTCTACTTGTCTACCGGCAAGACCGAGGAATCCACCGAGCGCTACAAGCTCAACCTGGAGACCTTGGAGGTCGAGGAAAAGAACCCGAAGGCCGTGCCGCTCTTCGATACCCAGAACCTCTTCTTTGCTGGCTCCACCCTATTCGCCAACTTCGGCGAGGCCGGCGAGACCATCCCGGCCACCGGCGTTTACGCCTACTACGACTAAGCAAGCTCGCGCAGGCTGCCATCGAGGCGCCGGGTAATCCCCTTCGCATCCAGTTGCTCTAGCAGCGGGATGGCAACCCGGCGCGTGGTGCAAAGCGCCTGACGCGCCTGCGAGGTGCTAAAGGGCTGCTCGATTTCTTGCAGGCGGGTTCTTGCCTCCGCGACTGCCGCGGGCAGCAACACCACGCCGTCTTTTAGGCGCAGCAGTCTCCCGGCGCGCTCAGCTGCGGCAAGCTCTTTATTTCCTAGACCAAGCTCGCGTAGGTCCGCGGCCTCCGGCGCGGCGAAGGGCTCTCTCTTTAGCCGGCGCTCCAGCTCGGCAACGCCCGCTTCTGCCTCGCCCAAGTTAACCGCAGCGCCGGGCAGCCGAATAACGCCTTCGGCGGACTCCAGCTTCGCCGCGGCAACAGCTAGGTTGAGCAGGCTATCTTCTTCGACACCCAATACATCACGGGCGGCACCGCGCGGCAGGCCGACAGACAGCGGCTTAGCCGCCATGTGTTCCTGTACGGCATCATTGAGCGCCTGCTTCCACTGTCCCACCTGGCGGGCGGTTATCCACCACTTGTTAAAGGCAATCACCCCGGCAGGCGGCGCGGAGGTCTCATAGCCATCCTGTTCTAACTCGCTGAGCAACACGTAACCGCGGTGACGCAGGCTCTGTGCCGGATTGCGGTTGTCTTCCAGCTGCGCGAGTTCTTCCGCGCGGCGGGCTGCGGCTCCCCGCCGGCGCAGCGCGGGCGGGACGAGGTCAACAATTTCCACGCCGGCCAACACGTGGCGAGCGCCGGGCCCGCGCAGCACAAAGCGATCCCCCAGCTGAAGAGCCAATGGGGCACTGAGTCGAATGCGCGCGAAGTCGCCGCTGAGAGGTCGCACGCGTGCTTCCACGCCCGCCGTGCCGGTATGGGCGATGAGCTCCTGGGCAATGCCATCCAAGCTTTCGCCAGAGACCCGGCGCACGTCGAATTCTTGCGTGACCCGCCATGTGCTTGGGCTGAGCAGGCTATCGCCGCGGCTAATCGCCTCTGCCTCCACGCCGCGCAGGTTTACCGCAACGCGGGTGACTGGCTGGGCTGAGACAACCGCCGTATTTTCACTGTGCAGGCCGCGTACCTCGACTGGGACCAGCTCCCCGCCGCTGAGCAGATCAAGTCGATCGCCCACGGCAATGCTGCCTGCCCCAAGTGTTCCGGTGACCACGGTGCCCGCGCCCTTCACGCTGAAGGAGCGATCTACCCACAGGCGAACGCGCTGCTCGGCATCTGGAGCAGGCGCGGCGGCCAGCACGGTGTCGAGCTCAGCGCGCAGCTTCTCGATGCCCTCCCCGGTCTTAGCGGAGACCTCGATGATGGCGGCGTCGGCAAGCGCGGTGCCCGCGAGCTGCCTGCCTACCTCCCCGCGCACCTCCTGGCGACGCTGATCATCCGCACGGTCGGAGCGGGTCAGCGCCACGACGCCGTGGCTAATTCCCAGCGCGGCGATGGCATCGCGGTGATCGGTGGACTGAGCCTGCCAGCCTTCATCGGCGGCGACGACGAAAAGCACCACCGGTGCAGGCCCCAGGCCGGCCAGCATATTTCCCAAGAAACGCTCGTGGCCTGGGACATCAACAAAGGCAACATCGGCGCCCGAGGGCAGGTGCGTCCACACAAAACCCAAGTCGATGGTGAGCCCGCGGCGCTTTTCCTCTTCCCAGCGATCCGGATCCATACCTGTAAGCGTCCGCGCGAGCGTGGACTTTCCATGGTCCACGTGGCCGGCGGTGGCGACGACGTACATCTTTTACTCCTCAGGCTGTAGCTTTTGGGCTTTGCGGATGGCCGCGATGAGCGCGGCGTCTTGGGAGGCAGGGATGCAGCGGACATCGATAAGACACTGGCCCTGGTGGACGCGCGGCAGCACGGCCGACTGCCCAACGCGCAGAAGAGCGGCGAGCTCTTCCGGCAAAGCCACGGCAAAGCCTTCGAGCGGGTACTCAGGTGCCCCACCACCGCCAACACGTCCGGCGTGTGCAACCACCTCGCCGCCTACCGCCTGCGCCACCTCTTCGGTGCGGCGGCGGTACTCGGCGGAATCAATATGCAGGGCCTCCTCGACTGCATTCACCGGCGCATTCAGCGCTGCTTCCAGGGCGTTTAGCCGCAGCTTATCGATGCGCACCGCACGCGCGAGCGGGTGCTTCTTCAACAAAGCAATGGCCTTCTTGGTGCCCAAGATGATGCCGGCCTGCGGCCCGCCGAGCAGCTTGTCACCAGAGGCAATGACCACGTCCGCGCCGGCATCCAGCTGCTCGCTGAGGCTCGGCTCCTCGGGCAGGGTCGGGTCCGGCACCAGCAGCCCGGATCCCAGATCGACGATGAGGCTGACCTGCCCCGCGCCCTCTCCGCGAGACTTGTTGTGCTTCTTCAGTGCCCCACGCAGCTGCGGCACATCCACGGCGGTGGTAAAGCCCTCGATGCGAAAGTTGGAAGGATGTACCTTAAGCACCGCGCCGGTGTTATTACCCAGCGCAGCCTCGTAGTCAGCGAGGTGGGTGCGGTTGGTGGCGCCAATCTCTTTGAGTACCGTGCCGGAGGATTCGATGAGTTCCGGCAGCCGGAATCCGGCGCCGATCTCGATGAGTTCGCCGCGGGAGATAATGACTTCCTTGCCAGGGGCAAGAGCGGCGGTGGCCAGCAACAACGCTGCAGCTCCGTTGTTGACCACGAGCGCATCTTCCGCGCCCGGGCAGGCTGCAAGCAGCGCATTGATGGCGCCGCGGCCGCGGTCCTTAGAACGCACGCCGGCCGGAAGATCGAGTTCGACGTCGGTGTAGGCGGCGGCATCGGCAAGCGCAGCGATGGCAACCTCCGGAAGCGGCGCGCGGCCCAAGTTCGTGTGCACGATAACCCCGGTGGCGTTGAGCACCGGGCGCAGGCTATACGGGCTTGCGTTGTTTAGAGCATCCCGGACCTTGGCGGTGACATCCGCTGGCGCGATGGCTCCCCTTTGCGCCTGCTTGACGACGCCCCGGATAGCAGCGCGCACTGCATGTTCCGCGAGCTTCTCGCGCGCGGCTTGGGCCTCCGGCAGCGCCAAAAGTTGATCGGTACGGGGGATGTTGCGGCGCTCGTCCTGCCGCTGCGAATCGCTCTTGCTTGTCACAAACGTTCCTTGGGTTGCGGGGAGATGCCACGGGTGCCAGATACGCTGGCGGAGACGGACAGGAATCGAACCTGCCAGACCGAGCTACTCGGCCTCACCGGTTTTGAAGACCGGGGCGCCCACCAGGACACGTACGCCTCCATCGCAAGAGTTTACACTTAGGCCAATTCAGCCAGCCCCCTGCCCAGCACCGCGCCCGCGCGAATCCACAAAAGCACCATTGTCCCAGCGTGTTGCCAGCAGTTGTACACTCGGAATAATGAACGACATTTTGTTGACATCTTTTGCAGCAGGCGGCGGATGCGCCTGCAAAATCCCGCCGGGCGAGTTGGAATCGGCCGTCGAAGGCCTCGTGGGCAAGGCCGATCCGAACGTCTTGGTGGGCCTCGATGACGGCGACGATGCCGCGGCTGTCAAGATTCAAGATGGCCTGGCGGTAATTTCCACCGCGGACTTTTTCACCCCGATGCTCAACGACCCTTATGACTGGGGCCGAGTGGCGGCAGCGAACGCGCTTTCTGACGTCTACGCCATGGGTGGCACCCCAGTCACCGCCATCAACCTGGTGGGTTGGCCGCGTGAGGTACTCCCCCTCGACGTTCTGCGCGAGGTCTTGCGCGGCGGAATGGATGTCGCGACGCAAGCTGGTATCTCCGTGACCGGTGGCCACTCAATTACCTCGCCGGAGCCAATCTACGGCATGGCGGCCACGGGCATCGTGGCGCCGGAGAAGCTGATGCGCAACGACACTGCGGAAGCGGGTCTTCCCATCACGCTGACCAAACCCATCGGCGTGGGCATCTTGAACAACAAGCACAAGGCCACTGGTGAGGTTTCCCAAGCGGCCGTGGACTCAATGACCACGCTCAACCGCGAGGCCTCCCGTGCAGCAGTTGAGGCTGGCATTTCTGCAGCTACCGACGTCACCGGCTTTGGCTTGTTGGGCCACCTCTACAAGATGATGCGCGCCTCCGGCATCGCCGCTGAGCTCGACGCCAGCTCGGTTCCGGCCGTAGAAGGCGCCAAGGAAGCTCTTGCTGAGGGCTTTATTCCAGGCGGCTCCCGCCGCAACCTGGACTGGGTCCGCCCACATCTAACCAACGAGGCTGGCCTGAGCGAAGAAGAGCTGGTCTTCCTCGCTGATGCACAGACTTCCGGCGGTCTGCTGCTCATCGGTGAGGTACCTGGCTACCCGGTCATCGGACGCACCGTCGCGCACGACGGCGGGCCTTTTATTCGGCTTACTTAAGCTACTGAAGTAATCACCGAATGACGCAGCCCTTCCTGCGCGCGGGCACGTTCAGCCCGGCGTTTTTGAGGCGCGATGGTCGTGGCTGGGTCTTTGACCGCTTCGATGCCGCCGTTGAGCACACCGAAGCGGGTGCAGGCGGAACCAGCCATGAGCGAGAGGCCGGAGACCACCGAAAGCGCACGTGACTTGGTAGCCGCGGCCAGTGCGGTGCCCATGCCACCGGCGGCGATGAGGTACTCGCTGGCCTTCATCAACTTGCCTGGGGTGCCGTTGTGCAAAGGCGCGACGGTCTCAGGCTCCATGTTTTCCTCCATGACCTTGGTCATGACGAGGTCGCTGGCAGCGGCAGCCATGCCCAGAGCGCGGGCCGGGCCGGCGCTATCGACCGGAGTAAAGACCATGGCGCAGCCGGAGGCAGCGGCAGAGGCCGAGGAAACGAACACATAAGGAAGATGCTGCTTGGCGTCGTTCCACGTCGGGTTCGAGGTATTGCCCAAAAGCACCGCGGTATATCCCGCCAGTGGCCCACCCAAGATGCCCGCCGCCACGCCGGCCGGACCGGCAGCGGCACCAAGAGCCTTGCGCACGAACTTTGGCACAGGCAGCTTCTGCTTGGTCAGCTTGTCCGCCTCATACAAAGCCGGCAAGGAAGAGGCCGTGGCAAAGGTGCCCAGAATCCACGAGCCCACGCTCATCGGGGAGGTCACCTTGAATACACGAAACATGTTAAGCAGGCGCTCAGGGCGGCCGAGGTCCAAAACCAGGAACACAGAGCCGCCCGCGGCAGCGCTAAAGGCCGCCAGGCGGGTACTGCGCGCCAAGGCTTCATTCTTGGTGGCCTGCGCGCCAGCCGCCAGCAGTGCGGAGCCGCCAGAGACACCGCCCAAGAACAGGTAGGCGCCAATGGGCCACTCCCACGGCGGAGCCTTAACTACAGACTTGCCGTAGTAGGAGGAAAACTCAAAGTCCTCCGCCATACGCTCTTCTTTAGAACCATCCTGCGCACCGGCGCCAACCCGCTTGCGCTTCTTCTTTGGCTTGGTGCCGTCGAACTTGCGGTAGCGGTTAGCGCGCGCTGGTTGCGGCGGGCGGTACTCGTCGAATTCACTCACTTGCGGCCTCCCATCACGAATGCGCCAGCGACGGCCAAGGCCATGCCACCGATAGCTTTAGCTGCGGTCTTATACATCTGCGGCAAATCCGCAGTAGGAACCCGCGGGTCAGGCGGAAGGCCATAGACCTCCGGGGAATCCAGCAACAGGAAGATGGACCCGGTTCCGCCGACGCCGTCGTCAGGATTAGCGCCATACAGGCGCGCCTCGGTAAGCCCCTGCTCGTGGAGGACCCGCACGCGCTCCTTCGCCGCGGCGAGCATCTCTTCATAGGGGCCGAACTGGATGGAGTCGGTTGGGCACGTCTTTGCGCACGCTGGCTGCTCGCCAATCTTGAGGCGGTCGTAGCACATGGTGCACTTCTGAGCGACGCCGAGATTCTTGATCGGCATCTTCTTCCCCGGTACGTGGTCCTCGCCCTGTGGTTTCAGCTGCGCCAGCTTCTTGAACACATTAATGCCAGCGTGGTCATCGGGCTGAAAATCGACGGTAGCCGTCTTATCAGTCTTCAGCGTCACACCGCCGTCATCGCGGCGCTCAATGACGCCGAACGGACAGCCGGCAACGCAAGTACCGCAACCGTTACACACGTCATCCTGCACAACCACCGTGCCGAACTCGGAGCGGAAGAGCGCGCCCGTTGGGCACACGTCCAAGCAGCCCGCGTTGGTGCAGTGCTTGCACACGTCAGAGGACATGAGCCAACGGAAGTCACCGGTGTCCGGCGGCGTGGTATCGACCTTTTCTAGCTGCGACCCGAAACCGGGCATGCCGAGGGAGACCAACTGACGGCCTTCCTCACGTGCCTGCTCGATGCGCTCTTGACCTTGTTCGATGAAGGCCACGTGGCGCCAGGTATTAGCGCCCAATGAGCCGGTGTTGTCGTAAGAGTCACCGGTTACCGCATATCCCTCAACCGGGTTGCGGTTCCATTCCTTACAGGCCACCTCGCAGGCTTTGCAGCCAATACAGATCGAGGTGTCCGTAAAGAAGGCCATGCGGTTATAGGACTCGTAGCCGTGCTGATCGGCTTTTTCAGTAAGCAAATTAGCCATGAGCTCTACTCACCTACCCTTCTTTGCCTTCGTAGTCGGCTACGTTGCCGGCGGTGTCATCAGCGCCGGTGTTTTCGTCCTTGGAATTAGCACCCTTGTCTTCGGGATTCAGCGTGAAAGCATCGTCGACGTCGACAAGCTGGTTACCGGACTCCAGGTCAAGGTGAGCCTTGTCCTGGTACTCCTTGAGCAACTCGATGCGGGCATGTCCGCGTGGGCGACGGCCCGGGCGGATATCGCAGGCACCAATCTTGGAGTTCTGAATCCACACGTTCGGCTCAAGCGTGAGACCGAGCAGGTCATTCGCGCCGTCGCCAGCCACGTCCGTGGTTTCGGACTCGCCGTAGTGATACGGCAAACCGATCTGGTGGAAATCCTCGCCGTTAATCGTCAGCTTCTGCACGCGGCCGGTGACCAAGACCTGCGCTTCGATCACGCCACGCGGTGAAACGATGGTTGCCCATTCGCCGTTTTCCAGCCCGCGCAGTGCTGCAAGCTCCTTCGAGACCTCACAGAACAGGCCCGGCTGCAGCTCCGCCAGGTAAGGCAGGCGGCGCGACATCGCACCCGAGGTATACATCTCGGTCAAACGGTAGGTGGAGAACACGAACGGGAAGACCTCGGCGCCTGGCTCGCCCGGTTCCGGGCGCGACAGGTTATCTGGACGCTTAATGGTAAGACGCGTCGGCGATTGCTGCTGCTTGTAGAGCAGGTTGTGCGCTGGGGACTCATGCGGCTCATAGTGCGTTGGCAGCGGGCCATCCGATAGCCCCTTCGGGGCGAAGAGCCAGCCGACGCCGTCCGCCTGCATGATGAATGGATCGTCACCGTCGAGCGCGGCAGGGCCGACGGCGTCGATAGGCGCACGGTAATCCGGCGCCTTGTTGACTGGGAAGTCTGGGACGTCGTCGCCAACCCATGCCTCCTTGGCAGCATCCCACCAGATGTACTTCTTGCGCTCAGACCATGGTTTTCCGTCTGGGCGTGCAGAAGCACGGTTATAAAGGATGCGGCGGTTAGCAGGCCAGACCCAGCCCCACTCGAGGGCGACCTCATTTTGTTCAGATCCCGGTACCTTCTTGGCGGCATGGTTGATGCCATCCTTGAACACGCCGGTGTAAATCCAGCAGCCACCGGAGGTGGAGCCGTCGTTCTTCATCTCCACGAAGGTCGGCAGTAGCTCGCCCTTCTTAGGACCATCGAGGTAGTAGCCGTTGATCTCCTTGAGGATCTCCTCGGAGTCTGGCTCACCTTCCTCGTTTTCGGTGTAATCCCAGGTGATCTTCTGAACCGGAAGATCGCGCGGATCGGTGGAGTCGGCCAAGCGCTCCTTGATCTTCTTACCCAGCTGGTAGAAGAACCACAGGTCACTGGTGGCCTCACCCGGCGGGGTGACCGCCTGGAAACGCCACTGCAGCATGCGCTGGGTCTGGGTGAAGGTGCCGGCCTTTTCCACGTGGGTAGCTGCTGGCATGAGGAAGACCTCGGTACCGATTTCCTCGGTCTTCAACTCGCCGTTTTTAATCTCTGGCGAGTCCTTCCAGAAGCTGGCGGTCTCGATTTCTTGGAAGTCACGAACGACCAGCCACTTCAGCGCAGCCAGACCACGGCGCTGCATACCGCCGTTGGACTGTGCCACCGCTGGGTTTTGACCGAAGACGATGTAGCCCTCAACCTCATGCTCGAGCATGGCCATCAAGGTCTCATACGTCGAGTGCGCACCAGAAATGCGCGGCATGAGGTTATAACCCCACTCGTTTTCCGCCGTAGCGGCATCGCCCCAATAAGACTTCATGAGCGATACGGCATAGTTCTCGCCTATCTGCCAGAAGCCCTTCTGATCTTCCTTGCGGAAGGTATTGACGTAATCCTTCCAGCTCTGCAGGTTAACGTGCGGCATCGGCAGGTAGCCCGGCAGCGAGTTAAACAGCGTCGGGATATCCGTGGAGCCTTGGATGGAAGCGTGGCCACGCAACGCCATGATGCCGGAGCCCGGGCGGCCGACGTTGCCCATCAGCAGTTGCAAGATAGCAGCGGTACGGATGAACTGAGCGCCCAGCGTGTGCTGGGTAAAGCCCAAGGCATAGGCAAAGCAGGTGGTGCGATCCGGCTTGGAGTTATCCGCGATGGAATTAGCCAAGTAGTAGAAGTCTTCCTGCGAAATACCACAGGTCTCTTCCACCAGCTCCGGGGTGTAACGGGAGTAGTGCCGCTTGAGAATCTGGAACACCGAATTCGGGTGCTGCAGAGTCTCGTCCTTCTCCACGTTCCACGAGGAGCCTTCCGGCTTACGGACGTACTGCCACGAGTCGGTAACGTACTTGCCGGTCTCTGGGTCATAGCCAGAGAACAGGCCATCCAAGTCCTCGGTGTCCTGGTAATCAGGCGAAATGATCGAGGAAGCGTTGGTGTACGAGACCACGTAGTCGTGGAAATAAAGCTCGTTGTCGAGCATGTACTTGATGATGGCGCCAAGCAGCACCACGTCAGTACCACCGCGAATGCCGATGTGGCGGTTCGCGAAAGCCGAAGTACGGGTATAGCGCGGATCCACGTGGATGATGCGCGCGCCGCGCTTCTTGGCCTCAACTACCCACTGGAAGCCCACTGGGTGGCATTCAGCCATGTTAGAACCCTCAATGACAATGCAGTCCGCATTTGCCATATCCTGCAGCGGTTGGGTTGCGCCGCCACGGCCAAACGAAGTTCCCAAACTGGGAACGGTGGCAGAGTGTCAAATACGAGCCTGATTTTCGACCTGTATCGCGCCGGTGGCGGTAAACAGCTTCTTAATCAGGTAGTTCTCTTCGTTGTCCAAGGTCGCACCGCCCAGACCGGCGATACCCATGGTGCGGTTGAGGGTTCGGCCCTCTTCGTCGGTGTCCTGCCAGTGCGCCTTGCGGGATGCCACAAAGCGATCGGCAATCATGTCCATGGCGGTCTCGGTATCGAGGTACTCCCACTCGGTGGAGTAAGGCGCACGGTACTTGATCTTAGTCAGACGCGTAGCAGAATTAATAAGCTGCTCGGAGGCAGAGCCCTTCGGGCAAAGGCGGCCGCGCGAGATCGGAGAATCTGGATCGCCTTCAACCTGAATGACTTTGTTGTCCTTGACATAAACGCGCTGGGCACAGCCCACCGCACAATAAGGACAGACAGACTGCACGACGCGGTCCGCTTCAACGGTCCTGCCGTGGAGCTCTTTGCTCTTCTTCGACTGGGTGCTGAGATCCCTGCCGAAGGCGTCCTTGGAACGCACCTGGCGCACTACTGGCCAGTTGAGAGGACTAAATTTAGACATACAGTCAAAAGTAGTGTGCCCCATTGCCTAAATCTAGAAAGGCGTGCCTAACTTAGGACCTTCAGTTCTGGAACAATCAGCCGCCCTACAACGTTGACCAAGATATGGCTAACCCAACGCATTTCGAACTCAAAGTCCCAGGCGGCAAGCTCCTTGTCGTAGACATCGAGATCACCGACGGCACTATCTCCTCCGCGCAGGTCTCGGGTGATTTCTTCCTTGAGCCGGAAGAGGCCTTCGAGGCTCTCGGCCCCACGCTGGAGGGCTCCAAGGTTTCTGATTCCACGCAAGAGATCACCGCGCGGCTCGATGCAGCACTCGCCAAGATTGAGGCGGAGCATCCTGTAGCCCTCCACGGCTTTTCCACCCACGATCTGGCCGTGGCCGTCAAACGCGCAACGTCGGGCGGCACCGACTTTACGGACCACCAATGGGAGATCCTCCAGCCCGGCGTGCTGCCTACCCCGGTGAACGTGGCGCTCGACGAGGTCATCCTCAACGAGGTAGCTGAGGGCAAACGTGGTCCGACGCTGCGTTTCTGGGAGTGGGACGACAAAGCGGTCGTGTTCGGCTCCTACCAGTCCTATGCCAACGAGCTGGACCAGGAGGGCGTCGACAAGCATGGCATCACCCCGGTCCGCCGCATGTCCGGTGGTGGCGCGATGTTCATGGAAGGCGGCAACTGCATTACCTATTCCATCTATGCGCCTGAGTCCCTGGTAGCCGGTTACTCCTACGAGGCTTCTTATGCCTACCTCGACCAGTGGGTGCTTGCTGCACTGGCCAAGCATGGTGTGAACGCCTGGTACGTGCCGATCAACGACATCACCTCCGATGGAGGAAAGATCGGCGGTGCCGCACAGAAGCGTCGCGCGGGCGCGGTGCTCCACCACACCACGATGAGCTACAACATCGACGCGGACAAGATGATGAAAGTCCTTCGCATCGGCAAGGTGAAGGTCTCCTCGAAGGGGCTTTCCTCCGCCAAAAAGCGCGTGGACCCGCTGCGCCGCCAGACCGGCGTGGCGCGCGAGGAGATCATCGAGACCATGGCCCGCGAGTTCGCCACTCGCTACGGCGCCAAGGACGCCGCGCTTTCCGACGCCACCCTTGCCGAGGCCGAGCGTCTCGTTTCCGAAAAATACTCCACCGAGGAGTGGACGAAGCGAATTCCGTAACTCTTTCGCTACTCAACTCAGAGCTCTAAAGCAGCCCGGCGAAATCGCAGTTCCCGCTCAGCGGCATAGAGCGGGGAACCTGCGACCCCTAGAGCTGATAGATCGACCCGCTGGGCAGCCTCCAGCACTTTTCCATTGAGCCTATCTATCACCACAGAGTTAAGCCCCAGAAAAGCGGCAAAATTATCCCAATGCGTACGCTTAAGTCCCTTGGACTTCCCGTCCACAGCCAGCGCCATTGTCTTGTCGCCATAGAGTATCGTGCACGGCACGTCGTAAGCGGGGGCTACCACCCACTGACCAGAAGGCCGTTGCAATAGGGAAATATTTTTGGCGTGCAGATCTCCGTTTCCTGTAAGCCACGCATACAGAAACTGGATATAGATGGCGCGCGCTGCAGCAAGCGGCGACGACGCTTTTTCGATGAGCGCTTCAGCCACCTCTTCTGCCGAGATTCGATATTTATCTGCTGGAGGTATGCCAACGATCTGCGCTGCATCTTCCAGCGCTAAGCGCCGAACCTCCCCGGCACTATCCACGTAACGATCGAACCTTGTCACCCATAACCCCTGGGTACCTTTGCAATCGTAAACAATTGATGCTTGGGCAACCGGAATTTTCAGATTCCTCATGGCATCTAAATGCACCCATTCGTTTTTTACGAGCCCTGGGTAAGCATCCGGATTCAGCTTCAAAAGCCCGCCACCTGTGGCGCTATTTAGTGGATTAGTAATCATTGCGTCAGATGCTTTGATTTGAACACCCGGAAGTGAATGCGGGTCTACACGGTCGATAAGTTCATCGAAGTCCATCTCGTCAAAGTTCCGCACTTCGGCTTTTGGCGACGGCTCCAGTTTCTTTCCATGCGCTACTATCTGCACATCTCCCGGAGTATCAATACCTACGGTCAGTAAAAGTGTTAGTTCGTCATCGAGGGAGGTCTTTGCTGCTCTTTGCAACACGATCAATCGATGCCCCTCAGGTAACAAACCGGAAAAGAATGGCGGAAGCGCTCCGCTCCCTTCGCCCCTGACTTCCCCGCGATCCGGCAGCCCTAGCGAGACAGAAGGCCCAGCGTATTCATCGCGGTAGCGAAATTCGACGCCTCCGCCGGTACGTGAAAGCTGTCCTACAAGCACTCCGGACTTATAGACGTCAGCGCTAACAACATTCTTAAAGTCCTCCGCATTAGTCGTCATGCGTTCACAACCTCAACACGCAGCCCCACTGCGCTGAGCAGTTCTAACACGGTGGAAAAGCTTGCTTTTCCGGTCCCCAGCTCCACATCTCGGACCGTTCTGTCGCTCACTCCCACCAACTCGCCCAATTCTTCCTGAGTCAATTGATACGACTTTCGGTTTTCCCGCAGTGCGGTCCCGAGCTCAGTCAACCAGCCATCGATGCGATTCATATCGGAAATATCCTTCCCTTTTACGCTTTTCAAACTCTAGAATAGCCTCGAAATCACAAAACAGGAAGCATTTTTCCGATTTATCCATTTCCCCCGACATTCTCTTCATCCCGGCAAGTTTTCGGAAGGATATTTCCCTTTCAAATAGCCCAAACCACCACGCGACCCGAAGGCCGACGGAACGCCCTTGCGTACCCGGGCGCCCCAACTATGAGTCCGGGCCCACAATAGTTGCACGGGAATTTATAAACGTCGTACAGTGTTGATGTCATTAGTGAACCGATCAGTCCATAGTCGATGGACTAGACAGTTCAAATACATACAAAGTTGTCTACAACGCCGAACTCTCACGAGTTCGAAGTAAAAGGAATTTTCGTGTCTCAACCACAAACGCAATCACGGAAACTGCCCAGCTGGGTAACCGGCTTCGGCGCGCAGGTTATCGCGGGCCTTATCATCGGCCTGATCCTGGGATTTATCGCTTCCAAAATGGACGCTAGCCTGCCGGCCGACGATGAGAAGGGCTCCTGGCTCACCCAAACCCTCACCGGCGTGGGCAGCGCTTATGTCCAGCTGCTCAAGGTGATGGTCCCGCCGCTGATCTTCGCGGCCGTTGTTACCTCCGTGGCTAACCTGCGCAAGGTGGCCAACGCCGCCTCGCTCGCGATTTCCACCTTGGTGTGGTTCGCAATTACCGCCTTCTTCTCCGTCATCAGCGGCATCGTCGTTGCCCTCGTGCTGCGCCCTGGCGTTGGCACCACTGTCGATGCAGCGAGCGCAGCGGAGCCGTCCCACGTCGGTTCGTGGACGGCCTTCCTGCAGCAGCTCATCCCCTCGAACTTCATTGGTATGAAGGCTTCCTTCGACGAGGGCGAGGTTTCCCTGGGCTTCGGAGCCCTTCAGCTGCTGGTTATCTCCCTGGCGCTGGGCATTGCCGCCGTGAAGGCCGGCAAGGCAGCCGACCCATTCCTGCGCTTTACCGAGTCCTTCCTCAAGGTCATCCAGGTTGTCCTGTGGTGGATCATCCGCTTGGCGCCGGTTGGCACCGCAGCCCTCATCGGTAAGGCAGTGGCCACCTACGGCTGGGACGCACTGGGTTCCCTGGGCAAGTTCGTGCTCGCGATGTACGTAGGCCTGGCAATCGTCATCGGCGTGGTTTACCCGGCAGTTCTTGCCTTCAACAAGATTCCGGTCATGGGCTTTTACAAGCGCGTCTGGCCAGTGTTCTCCTTGGGTTTTGTCACTCGTTCCTCCATGGGCGTGATGCCGGTGACCGAGCGCTACACTGAGCAGGCAATGGGCGTTCCGCGCGAATACGCTTCCTTCGCCATCCCGCTGGGCGCTACCACCAAGATGGACGGCTGCGCTTCGGTCTACCCTGCTATCGCCGCCATCTTCATCGCTCAGTTCTACAACATTGACTTGACGTTGACGCAGTACCTACTCATCATCTTCGTGTCCGTCATCGGCTCTGCTGCTACCGCGGGCACCACGGGCGCAACCGTCATGTTGACCCTGACCCTATCCACCCTGGGCCTGCCTTTGGCCGGCGTTGGTCTGCTGCTGGCAATCGAGCCAATCATCGATATGGGTCGCACCGCCGTGAACGTTACCGGCCAGGCACTGTGCGCCACCATCGTCGCCAAGCGCGCCGGCATCCAGAACCAAGAGGTGTGGGACGCAGCCGAGCACGGCGTATCCGGCTTGATGGAGTCCGAAGAGCGCGAATCCGTCAACGCCTAAGAAACTTAAGTATTAACGCAGGGAGGCATCTCACTGAGTGGGGTGCCTTCTTCGTTTTGCTTCGGTTACTCTCGATGCCGGTCAGACTCGGTCAGTGCCGGTCGGCGGTGGGTTGTGTGCTAGTCGACGATCGCCCCAAGAAAGGCCGCCATGGCAGGTGCCAGGTGGACGGCCTGTTCGTTAGTGAGTACCGCGCCTTTGAGGGAACCCACACCAGAGATAGCGTCGAAGTCGAGGCCGCGGAAGTCCACGTCTTTCATCTGCGCCGCATCCACCCGCAGGGTCCGAGCACGGCAGCCCCGGAAGGCCACGCGTTGGGCCTGCACCTGGGACAAATCGACTTCGTCGAATACGCAGTCTTCAAAGAGGACATCCCGCAATGTTCCACCAGAATGGTTAGTCCAGGCGAACTTGCACCCGCTGAACTTCACCGAAAAGAAGTCCGCTTCACCGAAGTCTGCAGCGCCAAAGCGGGAATCAGCCACCTCGACGTCGCGAAGCACGGTGCGCGCCATCCTCCATCCTGGCGCATCGAGGCCGGTCAGCTCGCACTCGGTGAAAGTGGATGAGGAAAGGTCGATTCCATCGAGTGAGGAATCAGCAACCATGCACCCAGTCAGTGACATCCCTTGAAGGTTGCGCTCAAACTCGCCGGAGAACCACTCGTTTTCAAACACTCCCCTCGCGTCCAGCCCCAGGCCTTCCCGCACTTCCAGGTGCAATGAAGATAGTTGGGGCGCTTGGACGATCCGGCGAGTCACTGCTTACTTCCTTGTTGGTCGTGTTTTATTCATTTACGCGTTGCGTTCTATAGGTGCAAGCTTACGCAGCACCAACTCCGGCATCCACAAACGTGTCCCGATTGTGCGGGCAAGCATCCAGACAAGAACAAGAAGGGCTGCAACTGCCGCGAAGACAGCAGCAACGCGGAGGCTCACAAAGTCGCGGGATCGACTGGGACGCTGATCGATTGTGCAGGAAGATAAGGGCGCAACAAGGCTAGGAGGCCAAAGTGGCGCTTGTTGAGCAGTGGATTGAACAGGCTTCGTGCGCTGATCTGAAGGTCCGGCTCAGCAGTCAGCAACGCTTGGTACACCGGCCACTGCTCCTCATCCGACGCTACGGAGTGAACCAAATGAACCCATACGGTTTCGCCAAAGCGATTGACAGCGTTGGGATCGGCGCCTGCAGCGATGAGCTTTTCGATGACTGGGGCGTCCTGCGCGCAGAGCTCTGGGTTGTCCGCCAGCTCCGGCAGCAGCTTGGTTGGCGGTGCCCAACCGAACTCAAGCATCGCCGTGAGAGCCTCAACTCTTTCGGCAGTATCACGGACACGCGATGCATCGAAAAATACGGCTTCCGGGTCATGGCTCGCCCAGTCGATAGTGTCAACGAAAGTCATTACTGTGCCTCCTGGAGTTGAATCACGAGCCAATCGGGAATCCATTCCGCGGTGCGCGGGAAAGTCTCTATGTCGGCCGCCCACTGCTGCGGGCTAGGTTGTACCGACCATGCCGGGCGGTAAGCAAAGTTAGGTCTGAGGACAAAACCGTTAGGTCCTGGCTTACCGTGCAGCGAGAGCCACGCTCCACGGGGATCGTCTTTGCAATAGCGGGCATCCAAGAATTCGGCACGCTTGCCTGCTGGCAGTTCCCCACTGACCTCGTAGATTTCGCCGCATGCACGAAGTACGAACTCTGGCAGGTCGGCGTCGATGGTGCCGTAGTAAGGCTCCTCTTGGCTGTTAACAGGCGTGGCAGGAGCAACGCCGTATTTTTCTTCGGCCCACTGACGCGCGGATTCGAGTTGAGTGCGGGCCTGGAGACGCAGCTCATCCACCTCTTGCGCGGAAAGGCTCTTGCCATCGATGATGATGCCATGTTCGGCAGGAGCGAAGTCGATGAGCTCTCTCATCGTCATCTGCAACTGTGCTCCCCTGAAAGGCGCGATGTCTAGGGTATGCGCCTCCAGATGCGGTAGCTTTTTGCGGCTGCGAATCTTGAGCTGGAGCGGACGCGGCTTTGCTAGCGCCACTCCGACCAACGGGGCAAAATTGAAAGTATCGGGCTTTTTCATGGCAGTCTCCTGTCGCGTATAACTACAAAGCCGTTGACCATGTGCCGCCTAGTGTAAATAACTACTGTGACGTCCGCCTCAGGAGTTTCCGCACTGAAGTTTCACGCTGCGCAAAGCGCTAAGAAACGGCTGTGTTGCATCAGCCGCAGACCGAGGAGCTAAGCAGTGGCAGCCGTAACGTGCACTGTTTCGCCGTATGCGCGCCGACCATGCACGAAGTAGTACAGCACCGTCGCCAAGGCCACGGTTGCGGCGAGCACCCAATACATAGCGGAGTAGCCCAGCGCAGAAATCAGCATGCCCAAGACCACGGGGCCAAAGCCGATTCCGATGTCGAGGAGTAAGAAGAGCGTCGAAATACCCGCGCCCATCTCGTGCGGAGCCACGAGGCGCACGGCCACCGCTTGCGCCGCCGGCATGATGGAGCCATAGCCCAAGCCAACCAAAGCACCCGCGATGACGACCTCCCAGTCAGCTACTGCGATAGCAAGCACCACGAGACCAATCATGAACGAAGCGAGCGCACCGTAGAAGATGACGTTATCGCCGTGGCGGTCCTGGACACGGCCCAAGACAAAGCGCATCGCGAGGCTAACAATCGCATAAGCAATGAAGAAGAAGCTGGCGCCCGTCGCCAGGTCGGACGCGTCAGCATAAGCGTTGAGGTACGTGATGATGCCTGCATAAGCAACGCCGATGAGAAGCATGAAGAAGCCAAAGGGTGCGACCGCCGGGTGGACGATGTTGGCCAGGCTAAAGGTCACGCTGGGGCGCTCCTGCGTAGGAATCTTGAGTGCCAGTGCCAAAGCCACGGCACATACCGTGAGGCTGAGCACCACAACGAAGATGGTGTTGTAGCCACTCGCACCGACGATAGCCAGTCCTGCCGCCGGGCCAAAAGCGGTGGCAAGGGTAGTTCCCAAGGCAAAGTAGCCCGTACCCTCAGCACGGCGATGTTCAGGAATGACGGACTGCGCCACGGCCATGACGGCAGTCGACGCCACCGCATACCCCAGGCCATGAATGATGCGCACGACGATAAGCAGTGCCAACGAGTGCGCAACAAAATACGCGGCACATGCCACGGTCACGAGAACCAACGAGACCAAGAGGGACTTTTTACGTCCTGCCGCATCAACCAGATATCCCGAGAACAGTCGCGCAATGGTCGCACCGACCACGAAGGAGCTGGAGGCAAAGCCGCCCGCCGTGTCTGATGCACCAAACTGTTGCACCGCATACAAAGCCATGATCGTCACCAACAGGTAAAAGACCATGAATTGGGCAAAATTAACCAGCCATGCAAAGACGAATGTTGGGGTGATGAGTTTCTGCTCAGCGGACGTAGGAAACACCTTCTTGAAGCATATGGAGTTAAAATCAACCCTAAAACGGTATCAGACCCTTAATCGGCACATGGCACTAGCTGGGCAGCAGAGCGGCCACCTCGGCGTCGGAAAGCACTGCATCTTCAAAGTTTTTTAGGGTCTCCTCCGCGTTGAATTCCACGCCAATAAGCACAACTTCCGAGCCTGGGGTCACTCCATTTTGCGCCCAGAGTGAAGCGGGCTGAATCTGCAGGTTTGGCCCTGCCTGCTGCCAGGCGTGGGCAACGCGCAGATCCGTGTCGATCCAGCAATACCCCTTGGAGCGGACCAACCCGGTACTCGCGCGCAGCGCCTTGAGCAGTCGCTCACGATTGAACGGCCTATCGGAGCGAAAGACCACGGAAGAAATCCCGTACTCCTCAGTCTCCGGTGTGTGCGGATTGGCCAGTTCCTCGGCATAGCCGTGATAGGTCGCGGCGGTAGCGGGGTTATAAAGGGCGGCATCGAGAATGAGCTCGGTAGCGATGACGCCGTTGGTCACTGGCACCACCTTTGCGCGGCGGTTCATAGCCTTGACGGTAGCGATGACCCGCTCGGTCTCCTCCGCGTCGACGAGATCGGTCTTGGTAATCAAGATAAGGTCGGCGAACTCAACCTGGTCCACTAAAAGGTCCGCGATGGTCCGGTCATCTTCCGGAGTCGCTTCGATTCCCTGTGAGACAAGGCTGCGGCCCCGCCGGAGCTGGTCCATGAACGTGGAAGCATCGACCAAAGAAACCATGGTATCAATGTTCGCGTAGTCCTGCAGCTTGAAGCCGTCTTCAAATTCCCACTCAAAAGTGGCGGCAACCGGCATCGGCTCGGAGATGCCGGTCGACTCAATGATGATCTGGTCATATTTGCCTGACCTTGCAAGGCGCGCAACCGAGTCGATGAGGTCCTCACGCAGGGTGCAACAGATGCAGCCGTTGGACAGCTCCACGAAACGGTCTTCGCCGCGTTCGAGGTGGCCCTCCCCTGCAACGAGCGCCGCGTCGATATTGACCTCGGAGAAGTCGTTGACGATGACGGCGAGCTTGCGGCCTTCACGGTTAGCCAGCAGGTGATTGAGCACGGTGGTCTTGCCGCTGCCCAGGAATCCAGAAAGAACAGTCACGGGTGTAGTCATTCCGCAAATGATAATGGTTTTCAATTACGGAGACAACTACGCCCTAACCGAAGACCCTCCGCGTGTAATCAGAACCAAAGCGCCACTGCGGGTCCAGTTCCTCACGCAGGGCACAGAACTCGTCGAAGCGTGGATACAGCGCGGAGAAGTCTGCCCGCGTCAAGGTGTTCATCTTGCCCCAGTGCGGGCGGCCGCCGGCAGCCTTCAGAATGGGCTCCACCTTTGGCAAGTATTCATATGGGTTTTTGAAACGCGGGACATGGAACGCGATGTACATCGACTCGCGGCCGTTGGCGGTAGACAGCGCGACGTCGTCAGGTGCCGTGGTGCGTAGCTCCAGCGGGAAAGCAATCTGCCAGCCCTGTGCATCAATAAAACGTCGGATTTCTCGCACCGCTTCAGGCCCGTCCGCCAGTGGTCGACTTCGCAGGAGTGCGGATGGGTGAGCGCCGCGGACCGATGACCACGCCGGGAAGGTGCAAGGTGCAGTCAATGTCGATGGCCACTCGCATGCCCGGCGCGAGGAGGTCGAGCAGCTCCACGGAGTCCACCATGACCGTAATCGCTTCCCGTGCACCAGCGTCGGCACCTAACCACGCCAAGGCCGGACGGTGAACGCTGGGATAAGCCACGACGATATCGCGAAACCCTTCCTCGTAGAGGTGCAATGCCTCGGGAACGCTAAACCCCAGGATCCCTTGGTAGCCGTCGTGCTCGAAAGCCCGGTGCAACGCGGCGACGCTGCGCAACGACTTTGACGCCACGCGGATGGGAAGCCCACCCGCACGCGTCACCATTTGTTCCGCGTTGAAGTCGAAAGCGGCAATGTCAATGACACCAAGAGGGGCAGCCGCCTCGCCGGCCCTGACGAGTGGCGCGATAGTTTCCCGGAGCTGCGGGCTCGGAATTTTTGAAAGCGTTGCCATAAAGTAATGCTACTCACACTCGCACCATGATTGCGATACATATCACAATCAATTTCTGGCACTATAGACTCCATGAAAACCTTCACTAGTGCTCATCTCCCGCCGCGCGTCTCTGATTTCCTGGCCACCAACCCGGTAGGCGACGTGCGCGGTTCCGGCGCTCAACACACAGCACTCATGCCGTTTACAGGCGAAGAGCTTTTCTCCTTCCCCACGGCCACGCCCAAGGACGTCGCCGCTGCCGTCACCACCGCACGGGCCGGGGTGGGCCACGGCAATCGCGGGCGCATACTGCTCAAGCTCCACGACCTAATCCGGAAACATGAAGAGCTCATCCTCGACCTCATTCAGGCTGAGAACGGCAAGTCCCGCTCGCACGCCTACGACGAGGTGATGGACCTCTATAGCTGCGCGCGCTTTTATGGCGTGAACATACGCAAGGCCTTTGGTCCGGAGCGTCATCCCGGCGCGTTGCCGGTGCTCACCAAGACGCGCACCCAGCACTACCCACTGGGCGTCGTGGGGCTCATCTCCCCGTGGAACTATCCGCTTTCCTTGGGCGTGGGCGACGTTCTGGCGGCGCTTTCTGCTGGCAACTCTGTGGTTCACAAGCCTGATTCCCAGACCACGCTGACGGCAATCTTGGTCCGCCGGCTGGCGATTGAAGCCGGCCTTCCGGAGGCTGCTTGGCAGCTAGTACCGGGCAACGGCGCGGAGGTGGGCGACGCCTTGGTCCCCCTCGTCGACGGTCTTTCCTTTACCGGTTCCACCAAGGTGGGCAAGTCCATTGCTGCCCAGGCGGCCGGACGTCTCATCCCCACAATGTTGGAGCTCGGCGGTAAGAATCCAATGCTGGTGCTTGACGACGCTCCCCTTGAGCCCACCGCTCGCGGCGCCGTACGCACGGCCTTCTCGTCCTCGGGCCAACTGTGCATGTCCGCCGAACGTGCCTACGTGCACACGGACATTTATAAGGACTTCCTCGTTGCGCTTAAAAAGGCCCTCGATAAACAGACTCTGGGCGCAGCGTTCTCCGATGCCGCAACTATCGGCTCCCTGACTTCGCAAAAGCAGCTCGACTCCGTCCAAGCTCATGTGCGCGACACTGTGGACAAGGGCGCAACGATTGTCTACGGCGGAAAGCATCGCCCGGAACTCGGTCCGTTTTTCTTTGAGCCCACGGTGCTCACTGGGGTAACGCAGGAAATGGAGCTCTTCGCTAACGAGACCTTCGGCCCAGTGTTGGCTGTGTACGAGGTCGATTCTGATGCTGCTGCCATCCACGCAGCAAATGACACGAACTACGGCCTATGCGCCTCAGTGTGGTCGGGCAGCTCCCGCCACGGCTGGGAGGTTGCTTCCCAGCTGGAAGCCGGCATGGTCAATATCAACGAGGGCTTTGCCGCAGCATATGGTTCTATTGCCGCCCCGGGTGGCGGCGTAAAGGAGTCCGGCCTCAATCACCGCCACGGTATTACCGGCATGCGCTTGTGGGCAAATGAGCGCACCGTAGCCGAGCAAAAGCTGCACCCGCTGGCGCCCTCAGAGCTACTGCCGCCGCAGCGCTTCCAGAAGCTCATCACCACGGGCATGGCGGCCATGAAGGCGCTGCGCTTGTAGCAGCATCAAGAAAGTCCGAATAAAGTTTAAGCAATGCTCCATCTAACGCTGCCTGAACTTCGCGCCCGCCGCCTCATCGCCCAGGGCCTGGCCCCTTCGGCGGCGCGCCCAGCCACCACTTCACCGCTGGCTGCGGCCGAACACCTCATGGCAGTCCAAGGGCAGAACTATGCCGCGGGCGTGCGCGCGCTGGCCCTGCGCAGCACCCAAGGATCCGCAGCGCCAGACGATGCCGCAGTGCTCAACGCCATCGATGAGTTCCAGGTCGTGCGCTGTTGGCCGCAGCGCGGCACGGTCCACTTCATGCCTGCTGCCGACGTGCGTTGGATGTCCCGCCTGCTCTATCCCCGTGTCGCGCGCAGCCAGCAAGCCCGGCGCCCAGGGTTGGGCCTCGACGAAGACCTGTTTAACCGCGCACACGCCGCACTTCACGACGCCGCCCTTAAAAGCACGACGCCGACTCTAACCCGCGCCGAGGCCTACGAGATCTTCCGGTCAGTTGGCATCGCTCCGGATGGCGGCCGTGGATCGCACCTGCTGCGCGCATTCGGTGGCGCGGGCGACCTCGTCCAAGGACCGAAGCACGGCAAGCAGGAAACGTTCATGCACGTCGATGTCCTCCCCGTCGAGCAACGTCAACCGGAGGAGCCGCTCCGCGAGCTAGCACTGCGCTACGTCAATGGACATGGTCCGGTGAGTGCCGCCGACCTAGCTTGGTGGACCATGCTCGCCAAAGGCCAAGCAGCCAAGGCCCTCGAAAACTCCGGATTGGTGCGGGCTGAGCACGAGGGCGAAACCTTCTGGCTCAGCCCATGGCAGCAGGACGTGACCGCAGAGGAAATCTCGGTCGCATTGGCGCTGCGGCTCGAGCTTCCCGCCTTCGACGAATACTTGTTGGGCTACGCCAACAAGGAGTGGATTCTGCCCGATGAATTACGCCCAGATATTCTCACCAAGAACGGGCTTAGCTGGCCGTGGGTGATGGAAAACGGTATGGCCGTGGCTAGCCTGCGTGAACCCGCTTAAGGCATGCGCAAGATGCGGCGATGCACCGTGCCGGCGGGCTCGACGTGGATGAACACTTCGGCGCCTGAGAAAACCTCGTCGATGTTGTCCTCGATGCGATCCGCGATGTCGTGGGCCGCAAGAACTGTCCACTCGCCAGGCACGTCCATGGTGAGATAGACCAAGCGCTGGCGGCCCGATGCGATGGTACGACGGGACGTGAACAACACGTCGAATTCATCCTCAAGCTCAGCAAGTCGCGCATCAAGCTCAGCGTGCTCTTCCTTGGGCAAGGACTCGGAAAGCAGGCTGCTCAAGGATTCTTTGAGCAGCTTGTAACCGGTCCACAGGATGTTGATGCCCACTGCAAAAGCGACCATCGGATCGAGCCACAGCCAGTCCGTCAGGGCAACCAGCGCGATGCCCACGAGGACGCCAACAGAGGTCCACACGTCAGTCAGCAAGTGATGGCCGTCAGCTTGAAGCGTTGCCGAACGATATTTCTTGCCCGCTTTCAGCAACGCCAGACCGACAGCCAGATTAAGGACCGAAGCTAGCGTCGAAAGCGCCAAACCAATGCCTGGCTGTTCCAAAGGCTGGGGGTTGAGCAAGCGCAATGCAGAGGTATAAATGATGAGTGCTGCGGCGACGAAGATCATCGCGCCCTCTACCAACGCGGAAACATATTCGGCCTTGCCGTGGCCGAATTGGTGGTTCGCGTCAGCCGGCTTCGCAGCAATGCGAAGGGCGATGAAGCCCACTACTGCAGCAACGAGGTTGACTCCGGATTCCAAAGCGTCAGACAGGAAGCCGACGGAGCCAGTAAGCATGGCCGCAAGGACCTTTAAAACAATGGTGAGAACAGCCGTCGCGATGGACAGCTTCATGAAACGCTCAAGCAGGAGCTGCTCGGAAGGAAGTGCCATACAGATACCTTCGGTTAGTTTGGCGCCAACCGAGCATCCAACAACGGGGACAATCGGTCGACGTAAGAACTACGGACCGAAGGTCTCGCTCACTCACGAATTTCGCAAGCTGGGTGGCCGGGCGCAAAGGCACCAGTATGTCGACCATCCATCCGCCGCCATGGGAGGCCGCGGAGGAGCTACTCCCCTTCAGGAGGTTTTAGGTTAGCAAGCCGCCAAGTTGCCAACAACTCGGCGGCTCAAGCAATGCTGAGACTACAGCTTTAATCTCAGGCGAGCGCTAGCCGCCAATCTTGAAGTCGCAGACGTCGCCGTCCTGCATGATGTATTCCTTGCCTTCTTGACGGACCTTGCCCTCAGCACGGGCAGTGGCCATATCGCCGGCGGCATCCAGGTCATCGAAGGAGACGATCTCAGCCTTAATGAACTTCTTTTCAAAGTCGGTGTGGATGACGCCTGCTGCGGCAGGAGCTGCCGCGCCCTGTTTGATGGTCCAGGCACGCGCTTCCTTCGGGCCTGCGGTCAGGTAGGTCTGCAGGCCGAGGGTGGCAAAACCTGCTTTAGCCAGAGTTGCCAGGCCAGGCTCGGTCTGGCCGACGGACTCGAGCAGTTCCATTGCCTCTTCCTCGTCGAGCTCAAGCAGCTCGGTCTCAGTCTGTGCATCGAGGAACACGCACTCTGCTGGGGCGACGAGCTCGGCGAGCTCGGCCTTCTTCGCGTCGTCGGTAAGCACTGCTTCATCGGAGTTGAACACGTACAGGAACGGCTTCGCCGTCATCAAGTGAAGCTCACGAACCAGTGCGAGGTCGATCTCGCCATTCTTGGAAGCGGCGAAGAGCGTGCGGTCATCCTCCAGGATTTCCTGTGCCTTCTTGGTGGCCTCGACGGTCTCAGCCAGCTCCTTGTTCTTGCGTGCTTCCTTCTCCAGTCGCGGCAAAGCCTTCTCGATGGTCTGCAGATCCGCCAGGATGAGCTCGGTGTTAATCACGGAAATATCGTGGGCGGGATCGACCTTGCCATCGACGTGGATGACATTGTCATCGGCAAAGGCGCGCACGACCTGGCAGATAGCATCTGCCTCACGGATGTTGGCAAGGAAGGCGTTACCCATGCCTTCACCCTTGGATGCGCCTTCGACGATTCCGGCGATGTCCACGAAGGACACGGTCGCCGGCAGGATGCGCTCGGAGCTAAAGATCTCCGCCAAGCGGTTAAGGCGGTGATCCGGTAACTCAACGAGGCCGACGTTCGGCTCGATGGTGGCGAACGGGTAGTTCGCTGCCAGAATGTCAGAACGGGTCAGGGCATTAAACAGCGTGGACTTGCCAACGTTAGGCAGGCCGACGATTCCAAGTGTAAGACTCACAGGGGCAATCCTAACGCACCCAAGGTTTTTTAAGGCAAGATGGTGGGGTGAGTTCTCATTCGCCTTCCTCATCATCCACGCCGCCATCCGGTCACCACTCGGATCCGGACCACGCTGGGCTCGGCGATCGTTTTGACGAGTCTGTTGATGCCGCAGCGCTTGACGACGTCTCCCCTCACCCACCCGGAGACCAAGTCGACCGTTCCGTTGTAGTCGGCGAGGTAATTAAGTCTGCTTCCCTATGGGCACTGCGTCTATTCGTCATGTGTCTTTTCCTTTATGCACTCTTCCGCATCGCAGGCAACCTCTGGCGCGGCATCCTGCCTATCCTGTTGGCTCTCATCATCTGCACAGTTTTGGCTCCGATCACCCGGTGGCTGCGCCGCCACCATGTGCCAAGTTCGCTAGCAGCGGCGTTGACGATCTTAGTTTCCTTCAGCGCACTGGGCGCGCTGTTTCTTTTCATCGCGCCGAATTTCGTGCGGCAATCCCAAACGCTTTATTTGCAAACAGCCAACGGCATTCAGGCACTGCGCCTATGGGTCCAGCAGCCGCCGCTGAATCTCAATGAGGATCAGATCGGCACCTACATCGATGAGATCGCCGCCTGGGCACAAAAGCAGGCCGGCACCATTGCAGGATCCGTGTTCAACGGTATTGGGCAGGCAACCAACATCATCGTGACCTTGATGGTGGTTTTGGTCTTGACCTTCTTCTTCCTGAAGGACGGTCACCGCTTCCTGCCATGGCTGCGCGAAGCCACGGGCCGGCGCACCGGTTGGCATTTGACGGAACTGCTCACCCGAGGCTGGAACACACTGGGCGGTTTCGTGCGTGCCCAGGCGCTCGTATCGCTAGTCGACGCCATCTTCATCGGCATTGGCCTGGCCATCATCGGGGTCCCGCTGGCACTAACGCTGGCCATCATCACCTTCGTTGCGGGCTTTATTCCTTTCGTTGGCGCTATCGTCGCGGGCGCGCTTTCGGTGACCATCGCCTTGGTCTCCCTGGGAATCACCAAAGCACTGTTGGTCTTGGCGCTCGTGCTTTTGGTCCAGCAGCTTGAGGGCAACGTGCTCTCCCCCTGGTTGCAATCTAAGGCGATGAACCTGCACCCCGTCGTTGTGCTGACTTCCGTCACTGTGGGCTCTGCTCTCTTTAACCTCGTGGGTGCGTTCTTGGCTGTGCCAGCGGCCGCGATGTTCGCTGTGGCGTATCGCTACTTCCAGGACATGATGATGCTGCAGTCTGGCGAGAAAACCGCAGAGGATATGCATTTTGCCACGGTGGCAGGCTTCCTCATTGGCCGCTATACCCAAGAGCAGGGCGATCATAAGCGGGAGGCCTGGTTGGCGATGCCGGACCACGCCGCCCCGGAGGCCGTACCTGCCGATGTTGCTAATCACGGCAATAGTCCGCACCTCGACGCCGCGGTCGATATGGATGCCCGCCCTACTGGTAAGGGCGAGGGAGAAGCACCTGCTTCCCGCGGCACGCAGATGCGCGTTGTTCGAGGTGGCGTGCAAAAGGCTATGTCGCGCGTCGAACATCTGTTGCATCCACGCCGCGAAGATTAGGCCAAGACAAACGGCAATGTCCGGAGCACGTGCTTAGGTGGTGGCTATGTCTACCACCTTGCCCGTGCTTTTGTTATTTCTAGGTCTTTTCATCGGCGCCATTTTGGGCTGGCTGCTGCGCGAATACCGCAGCAATTCCGCGCGCCCCAGCGATGAGCATCGCGCGCTACAGGAATCGCAACGCCGGCAAGCGGAGCTTGCGCCTTTAGAGAAAGCTATGGACCGCTTGGGATTCAAACTGCAGGAATTAGAGGAAGACCGCGCCACTGCCCTAGCAGCATTATCAAGTCAAGTCCAGGCTGTTACCCGGACTTCATCCAGGCTGACAGATCGCACTGACAAGCTCGTGGGCGCTCTGCGTTCCCCAAACGTCCGCGGCCGCTGGGGCGAGATGCAACTAGAACGCGTCGTGGAAATCGGCGGCATGACCAAACACGTGGATTTCGATTCCCAGGTAACAGCAACACTCAACGGAAAATCCGTACGCCCCGACCTCGTAGTGCATCTAGCAGGTGGGCGCAACATCGCTGTCGATGCCAAAGTGCCGTTTTCTTCTTATTTGGACGCAATGGACACCGAAGATCCAGAGGAGCACGCAGGTTACCTCCGCCGGCACGCACACCTGTTACGCAACCATGTTCAAGCGCTCTCCCATCGCGATTACATTGAGGCCTTCTCTCCCACTCCTGAGTTCGTAGTGCTCTTCGTCCCGGCGGATCCGTTCCTAGACGCCGCATTGAGCATCGATCCTGAGCTGCTCGAGTTCGCCTTCGGGCGCAACATCGTCATCGCCACGCCAAGCACACTTTTTGCGCTCCTGCGCACTGTGGCGCTGGGATGGCGGCACGAAGACATTTCCGAGAAAGCACGTGAGGTGCAACGTCTTGGCCGCGAGCTCTATGCGCGGCTAGGTACTCTCAACGAGCACTATGAGAAAGTCGGCCGCAGCCTTGAAAAAGCAGTCGAAGCATTCAACTCCAGTCTCGGCTCCTTGGATTTACGCGTGGGGGTTACTGCACGCAGGCTCTACGAGCTGGAGATTCCGGCACGCACCGATAAAGAGTCGATCTCCCCCGCGCCCCATCGAGGCAGAACCGCGGCACCTACGCTTTGGGGAATAGCTGCATTTACCTCCTTCATGGAAATAAATTTCGCCACATTCGGGCGAAGATATAACGATAAGCCCAGCCAACGCTGTAGAATCTTCCGGCGTGTCACTTGCCAAAAATCGAAACCACCGAGCCGCGCGTGAAACTTCCGCCGCTGCGCACGAGCTGCCGCTAGCCAAGGGTCTCCTTGGCCTAGTAGCCACGTTCGTCGTAGCCGCACTGATCACGATTGCCGTGGGTTCGATTGGTTGGCTATTCTTCATCATCTCCGCGGCCGGTGCGCTGGCAGTCACCTGCTTCGCCCGCCTGCGCAGCTTGTACCTCCTAGTTGTCAGCATTCCAGTTCTGTTTACGGTCGCGATTGTGTTGACCTCCTGGGTGCTGTCCATTCAAGCCGCGCCAAAAGGCACATCGCCGTTCTCGAACACGTCACTGCTTTCCGCAGCGTTCCCTTTCATCCAGCGTTTCCCCTGGTTGCTCATCGTATTTTTGTTGTGCGCCGCTCTTGCCGTGGTCCGTCTATGGCGACACAAGAACTTGGCTCGAACCCGCGACGCCAAGGCACAGGTTGCCCGTCGCGCGGAGCAAAAAACCAATGAGCGCACTACCAACGAGCGTCTTTCCGTTGCCGAGCTTATAGCTCGTAACCGCCGTGATGCAGAAGGCTCAGGTGAAGCACTTCCCCAGAGTTCGCCGCGCCGCCGTACCCGTGCCCGCGAGTTGGACCGTGAGGTTCGTCGCCGCCGCCAGGCTGAAGAACGCGAGCAGCAAGCCCGAGAGCGCGTGGAAAAGAGCCGCTCAAGCAGTGAGGAGCTCAAGCGCGCACACGACGAGCGCGTGGCTCAAGCACGCTCCTACCGCGAGGCACGTGAGGCCCGCGAGCGGGGTACCACAGCTAGCTCCGCGGAGTACGACGATTCCGACTTCGCACCGCGCCGCCCCGACCCCGCACGCCGTGCTGGCGATGTAGATGAATCCCACGAAGCCGAAACCACCAATCCTAAGGCGTCCAAGGCAAAGCCAAAGTCCTCGTTCTTGGAAGACAATCTCTACGACGAAGACTAGTTCACCGCGCAAACCAGCTCGAATACTAGTTATCAATAAAGCACCCAGGGCAGCCATTTACTGATCTGAGTGCTTTTCTTTTGTTGTGGCTTAGGAGGGCCCCTTAAGCCTTTGGGGCCTGCGACGTGCGCGCCGGACGCAGCTCACGTGGCAGAGAGAACTGGATAGTCTCGGTGGAAGTGGTAACTTGCTCAACGTTGCTGTAACCACGCTCGTCGAGGAACTCGAGCACCTCGCGCACGAGCAACTCAGGTACAGAAGCACCACAGGTAACACCGACGGTCTCGATGCCTTCGAGCCACGCCTCATCGATCTCGCGGGCGAAGTCGACGAGGTGGGAAGCCTTGGCTCCTGCCTCTAGCGCCACCTCAACTAGGCGCACGGAGTTCGAGGAATTCTTCGAGCCCACCACAATCATCAAATCGCACTTCGGAGCAATATTCTTCACCGACTCCTGGCGGTTCTGGGTGGCGTAGCAGATGTCGTCTGAAGGCGGATTCTCGAGGTGCGGGAAGCGCTCGCGCAGCTTATTCACAATAGTGATGGTCTCATCCACCGAGAGGGTGGTCTGGGATAGCCAGATGAGCTTTTCATCTTGCAGGGACTCAGGCAGCTTGTCGACGCCCTCGATGCCATCCACCAAGTGGGTGACCTCAGGAGCTTCGCCGGCGGTGCCTTCGACCTCTTCGTGGCCTTCGTGGCCCACCAACAAGATGTGGTAGCCATCTCGCTGGAAACGGCGCGCCTCGTTATGCACCTTGGTCACCAGCGGGCAAGTTGCATCAAGGGTCAGCTGCTTGCGGCCTTCAGCCTCCTCACGCACCGCCGGGGCGATACCGTGTGCGGAAAAGACGAGGTGCGCGCCCTCGGGCGCTTCGGATGCTTCCTCGACGAAGATGACGCCGCGCTCAGCTAGCGATTCCACGACGTAGCGGTTGTGGACAATCTGCTTGCGCACGTAAATCGGTGCGCCGTACTTCTCAAGTGCCTTCTCCACGGTCTCAACTGCGCGATCAACACCGGCACAATAACCGCGCGGTGCTGCCAGGAGAACATTCTTGCCAGTCTCAGTCATGCTTTCCAGCGTATCTAAAACTGCTTTGAAACAGTAGATTGGGCCGCTTTGCAAAGGCAATGGGTGGCCTATTTCTGGCGTGGACAGCAATGTGACTTCGCTCGAACTTTCCCTGGCCCGCTGACCTTTAAATTTGCCCAAGCTGGCTGACCCCGAAGACCACATGTCCGGGCTGGGCAATAGACTAAGTGGCAATCCACTGCTGCATAGAAAGGCTGCTTTGTGAATCAACCAGCAAACTCTGCGGAGACGCCCTGGCCCGTAAGCCAGGTCAATGACCAGGTCAAGGGCTGGATCGAGCGTCTCGGGTTCTTGTGGGTCGAAGGCCAATTAACCCAGATCAACGTCAAGCGCTCTTGGAAACTTTCCTACCTCACTTTGCGCGACGTCGAGCAGGAAAAGTCCGTGCAGCTAACGTGCCCTACTGACATGGTCTTGAAAATGCCCACGCCTTTAAAAGACGGTGACCGCGTGGTGGTCTACAGCAAGCCCGCCTTTTATGCCGGCCGCGGCTCCTTTTCATTGTGGACCACTGAGATTCGCCACGTCGGCGTCGGTGATTTGCTAGCACGCATTGAGATGCTGCGCCAACAGCTTGCTGCTGAAGGGCTCTTCGATCCTTCGCGCAAGTTGGCGCTGCCCTACCTACCTAACAAGGTAGGGCTTATCACCGGCCGCGGCTCCGCTGCTGAACGTGACGTGCTAGCCGTGGCAAAGGACCGTTGGCCGGCAGTGCAATTCCGCGTCATTAATACCGCGGTGCAGGGAGCGAACACCGTTCCAGAGGTTATCAACGCGTTGGAAACCCTCGACGAGGATCCAGAAGTAGACGTCATCATCATCGCCCGTGGCGGCGGTTCTGTCGAAGACCTTCTTCCTTTCTCCGAAGAGGCACTACAGCGCGCAGTTGCCAGCGCACGCACTCCGGTGGTCTCTGCTATTGGCCATGAGCCAGACAATCCAGTGCTCGACAATATTGCAGACCTCCGCGCCGCCACTCCTACTGACGCCGCAAAACGAGTAGTGCCATCAGTTGCTGAGGAATACGCATTGGTGGATGAAGCGCGTTCCCGCATGGCAGCTGCACTGCGTGGTTGGGTCGAAAGGGAAAGGCGCGGGCTGGAAAATATTCGTTCACGCCCCGTGCTTGCGGATCCAATGACGCCGATCAACGCACGCCGTGATGAGCTTGAGCGCTCCCGCGCGTTGATGAAGCGCGAGGTCACCTACTTGCTCGAGCGGGAAAGGAACAAGGTCACTGCCCTGCGCGCACAGGTCTCGGCTCTCGGCCCGTCGGCCACCTTGGAACGCGGCTATGCCATCGTCCAAGTCGTGCCGCGTGATGGCTCGGGCCCAGAGGTTGTGACTTCCTACGAGCAATCACCACCCGGCTCGCAGTTGCGTATCCGCGTCGGTGATGGCTCGATTACCGCAGCGGCAATGGCTGCCAAACCGGCTGACTAACAAACTTCAGTAATCATTCAGTGCTAAAGCGCTTAAAAATATAGACCCGAAGCCAAAGACTTAACTAAAGGAGCAGACATGAACGAGACAATCGGTACCGGTACTCCCGGACAGGACGCATTCCCGCCAGTAGAGGAACTAACTTACGAGCAGGCTCGCGATGAGCTCATTGAAACCGTCAAGATTCTTGAGCTCGGCCAGATGGGCCTCGACGAGTCGCTGAAGTACTGGGAGCGCGGTGAAGCGCTGGCAAAGGCCTGTGAGGCCCACCTTGACGGCGCTGCGCGTCGTGTCGAGAAGGCACTAGATAGTGCCGATAACTCCGAAGATGCCACAGACGCAGAAAACGCATCATCCAACGAAGGAGAGTACTAATGCAGATTTACGGCTACCCAGGTGAGCGCGTGGACTTCGTATCAAAGTCCGGCTCTGCCGGTTCCCTGCTCTTTGGCGATCCACGCCATCTTGCAGAGGAGTTTTTCGGCACGCCGCATACGGCAAGCACTGATGAGATCTCCTATTACTCTGGCTCCATCGTGCTGTGCTTTAAAGAAGGCCGTCTCCGCGAGGTAAAAATCTACCCGCAGAACTCCAAGCGCGAACGAGTCGACGTCTACGTTGCTAAGCAGCGCCTGAGCGGCCTAGACGAAGAAACCCTCGCCCAAACGGTAGAAACCGCGGGCGAGGGTGTCCAGGTCGAGTTTGCAGACGGCCTTTACTCAGCCACCTTCAGCTAAGGCTGCTGAGAGGTCGGTGCTGTTGCACCGTCCTCCTGCGCACCAGCCTCGGCTGCCCCGTCGTCATTCACGTGCAGAACCGGCGCCTTGGCGAATGCCTCGATGGTGGTCTCGTAATCCGCTTCAGAGGCGGAGCCGGACAATACCAAGCGGGAGTCGCCTAAATCTGTGATCCATAGTGGCCGAACATTAGCGTCGTCGCTTTCTAGGATCTTGACCTTCTTGCCGGCCACCTCACGCTCGGATTCGTTGGCACGGTAGTTGGAGTCATAGCCTTTCTCCGCCTCTTCAATAGAGACTTGGGTCTGCGTAGACTCCACATAGCCTTCATCAGCAGTCAGCCAGCTCACCACGGAGGCGTTCTCCCCCGCCACAGCGGAGCGACGCGCGGCAGTAGGCGCCCAGCCTTCGGGCATCTGTGGGTTACGGATTACTGCCCCCGTAGCGCGTGCTTCCATCTCTAGGAACGTCGTGGCATCGACATCCTGGACAGGCCCCTTCTTTGTCTCCGGGTTCACGCTACACAAGCCGGTAGCTCCCACAACAAGGAGCATGGCGATGACGGTCACGCCGAGAGACAAAATAATATCCCGGGCGCCCTCAAAAATCTTGGGTTTCTCTTCTGCTGCCACGCGTCCAGTATTCCACGTACCCAAGCGCACAACGAAAAGCCGGGGCGAACTCAAATTCTTATGCTGCGAATTTTCTACTTCACTGCCCCCGGGATCGGGCAAAGCCCTCAATCGGGGGCACCAACCTGTCTAAAAATCCATTCAAAAGTGCAAGAATAGGAAACAGTGCCCTGGAAGGTTCCAGCGGCGAGACAGAAAGAGAATGGAAGGCAGCCTAAACACATGTCCGAAAACACTTCTTACATGCCAGATCGCAACCTCGCTATGGAGCTGGTTCGCGTCACTGAGGCCGCAGCTTTGGCCTCCGGCCGCTGGGTAGGCCGTGGCAAGAAGAATGAGGGCGATGGCGCAGCTGTGGATGCAATGCGCAAGCTCATCAACTCCGTCGCAATGAACGGCGTTGTGGTCATCGGCGAGGGCGAAAAGGACGAAGCCCCGATGCTGTTCAATGGCGAAGAAGTGGGCACCGGCGAGGGCGCTGCAATGGACATCGCAGTTGACCCGGTCGACGGCACCCGCCTGATGGCAGAGGGCCGTCCGAACGCTATTTCCGTCATCGCTGCCGCAGAGCGTGGCACCATGTATGACCCGTCCGCCGTCTTCTACATGAACAAGATTGCTGTCGGCCCAGCTGGCGTCGGCGCAATCGACATCAACCAGTCCGTTGAGTGGAACATCAACTCCGTCGCTAAGAAGCTCGGCATCAAGGCTGCCGACCTCACCGTCGTTGTACTGGACCGCCCGCGCCACCAGGACCTTATCGATCAGATCCGCGCTGCCGGCGCAAAGGTTCGCCTCATCATGGACGGCGACGTCGCAGGCGCAATCGCTACCTGCCAAGATTCCAACTCCATCGACATGATGATGGGCATCGGCGGCACCCCTGAGGGCATCATCACCGCTTGCGCCATGAAGTGCATGGGCGGCGAAATCCAGGGCAAACTATGGCCGAAGGACGAGGAAGAAGCCGAAAAAGCTCGCCAGGCTGGCCACGACTTGGACCGCGTTCTGGGCACCGACGATCTGGTTTCCTCCGATAACTGCTACTTCGCTGCTACCGGCGTTACCAACGGTGACATGCTGCGCGGTGTTTCCTACCGTGCAAACGGCGCCACTACCCGTTCCCTGGTTATGCGCTCCAAGTCCGGCACCATCCGCTACATCGATTCCGTACACAAGCTGGCCAAGCTGCAGGAGTACTCCGTTATTGATTACTCCAACGCAGCGGATGCCTAAAGGTTTTTAAAGACCCGCTTTTGTATTTGGTGCACGCCCTTTTCAGCATGGACGTGCACCTTGCACATTCACACGCTTTTTAGTCCATACTGGTTTTAGTGAGGCGTGACTTCCAGCACCATTATGGTGCCGGTTGATACAAATCTTATTATTGCGTTTACTGCCGGAAGGGACACGTTAGTCCGACTCCCTCCCGACACAATCGCTAAATGAACATCTTTATTCAACACATAATTTTGAGGTGGATTTCATGACTGAGTACCGCATTGAATACGACACCATGGGTGAAGTGAAGGTTCCTGTTGATGCTCTGTGGCGCGCACAGACCCAGCGTGCTGTAGAAAACTTCCCGATTTCCGGCCGCGGGCTTGAGGCCGCTCAGATTCGCGCTTTGGGCCTGCTGAAGGCAGCTTGCGCACAGGTCAACAAGGATTCCGGCACGCTCGATGCGGACAAGGCTGACGCAATCATCGCTGCAGCGAAGGAAATCGCTGAGGGCAAGCACGACGATGCTTTCCCAATCGACGTCTTCCAGACCGGCTCTGGCACCTCCTCCAACATGAACACCAACGAGGTCATCGCCTCGATCGCCCACAACAACGGCGTAGAGATTCACCCCAATGACCACGTGAACATGGGTCAGTCCTCCAACGACACCTTCCCTACCGCAACCCACGTTGCGGCCACCGAGGCAGCTGTCAACGACCTCATCCCAGGCCTGAAGGTGCTGCACGAGTCCCTGAGCGCCAAGGCCAAGGAATTCGCGGACGTCGTTAAGTCCGGCCGCACCCACCTGATGGACGCAACCCCGATCACCCTAGGCCAAGAGTTCGGTGGCTACGCACGCCAGATCGAGCTCGGTATCGAGCGCATCGAGGCCACCCTGCCACGCCTGGGCGAGCTGGCTATCGGCGGCACCGCAACCGGCACCGGCCTGAACACCTCGGCTGACTTCGGTGCAAAGGTCACCGAAGAGCTCAAGAAGCTCACTGGCGTTGAGCAGCTCAAGGAAGCAGAGAACCACTTCGAGGCTCAGGCGGCGCGCGACGGACTCGTTGAGTTCTCCGGAGCAATGCGCACCGTTGCGGTATCCCTGAACAAGATTGCCAATGATATCCGCATGATGGGCTCCGGCCCACTGACCGGCCTGGCAGAAATCCACCTGAAGGATCTGCAGCCAGGTTCCTCCATCATGCCGGGCAAGGTTAACCCGGTTCTGTGCGAGGCAGCCACCATGGTTTCCGCACAGGTCATCGGCAACGACGCTGCCGTTGCATTCGGCGGCGCCAACGGCCACTTCGAGCTGAACGTGTTCATCCCGGTCATGGCACGCAACGTCCTTGAGTCCGCTCGCCTGCTGGCTAACGTCTCCCGCGTCTTCGCTGAGAAGTGCGTCGACGGCATCGAGGCTAACGAGGAGCGTATGAAGAAGTTCGCTGAGTCCTCTACCTCCATCGTTACCCCGCTGAACTCCAAGATCGGCTACGAGAATGCAGCGAAGGCTGCTAAGCACGCACTGCACGAGAAGATCACCGTCCGCGAGGCCGTCATTGACCTGGGCTTCGTCGACGGCGAGAACCTCACCGAGGAAGAGCTGGATGAGCGCCTCAACGTCTTGTCCATGACCAACCGCGAGCGTGACAGCTTCTAAGCTTTCCACCTAGCGGTACTTTCAAGCAGTACTTTTTAGCCTCCCACTGCCTTGCCGCTCGGGCACCCACCCGAGTGCATGACAGCGGGAGGCTTTTCGCTACCCCAAAAGCATTTGTGACCAAGCGCACTGAAGGTACCTCAGGGACTCAAAAATCACGAAGTTTGCACTTGGTGCAAACTTGCACCGGGTGTAATGTTGCACAGCGTGCAAGAAGAAATGTCACTACGCGAGCAGAAGCGACTCAAGACGCGACTGCGTATCGAAGACGCCGCCACTTCCCTAGTGGACAAGCGAGGCTTCGCCGCAGTCACCATTGAGGAGATCTGCGAAAAAGCCGGGATTTCAAGGCGCACATTCTTTAACTACTTCGATTCCAAAGACTCCGCAGTCTTGGGCGCCCCTAGCGCACTATTTTCCCAAGACCAACGAGCATATTTCCTTGACACTCCAACTGAAAACCTCCTGCGTTTGACCGTGGAACTCGTCATTTCCCATTTGGACGGGCACCACGCCGACAAAACAATTGCAGCAAGGCGGCGCCGCATAGCAAGCGACCCAGATGCTGCCGCGGCGTCGTTTAGCCGCAAACGCGCAAAGTCAACCGAGATTGCAGAACTCATCACGCTTCGCCTCAAGCAAGAACCGCAGCTACAGCTCATGCCAGAAGTTGCGCCAGAGACAGAAGCATTACTCATCGGAGCCACCGTTAGAGAAGCGCTTTGGATTGCCACCGCTTCCCCCGAAATCAGCTGCGAACAACCATTTGAGCAAAAGTTCAATGATGCACTCGCACTCGTTATCACTTTCACGAAAGGACTGAAATGGTAGATACCGCCAAGTCGCCGACTAACAACGTCGGCGAGGCGCAGCCAGCACAAGCTGGCGGAAACGAAAAGAAAGAAAACAACGTAGCTCTCGTTTTCTCCGCCCTCGTTCTCACCATGTTGATGAGCTCCCTGGGCCAAATGATTTTCTCTTCGGCCCTGCCTACTATCGTGGGCGAGCTCGGCGGCGTCGACCACATGAGCTGGGTTATCTCCGCTTTCTTGGTCACCATGACCATCGCTATGCCAATCTCGGGCAAGCTGGGCGACATGATGGGCCGCAAGTGGCTCTACATCGGCGGCATCGCAGTCTTCGTCGTCGGCTCTGCCATCGGTGGCTTCGCAAATGACATGAACTGGCTCATTTTGGGCCGCGCTGTCCAGGGTTTCGGCGCTGGCTTCATGATGATTTCCTCCCAGTCCATCATCGCGGAGGTCACCACTGCTCGTGAGCGCGGCAAGTTCATGGGCATCATGGGCGGCGTCTTCGGCCTTTCTTCCGTTCTGGGCCCAGTCCTCGGCGGCTGGTTCACCGATGGCCCGGGCTGGCGCTGGGGTCTGTGGATTAATATTCCACTTGGTCTGCTCGCCATTACCGTGTGCACCATCGTGCTGCACCTGCGTGTTGGCGATACTGACCTGCGTAAGTTCGACGCTCTTGGCGCTACTTTCATCGCTATCACCACCGCTTCCCTCATCCTCATGACTACTTGGGGCGGCACGCAGTACGAGTGGTCTGACCCAATCATCATTGGCTTGGGCATCACCGTTGTCGTCGGCGCTATTATCACCGTGCTCGTCGAGGCAAAGGCCAAGGAGCCGCTGATTCCGGTTCACCTGTTTAAGAACCGCAACATGGTTCTGACCACCGCAGCCGGTACTGTCCTCGGTCTGGCAATGTTCGGTGTGCTTGGATACATGCCAACCTACCTGCAGATGGTTCATACGTTGACCCCAACCAAGGCGGGCCTCATGATGATTCCGATGATGGTAGGCCTCATCGGCACCTCGACTGCCGTTGGCTTCATCATCGCCCGCACGGGCCACTACAAGATTTACCCAATCATCGGCCTTATCATCACCGCCGGTGCTTTGTTCTGGATGTCCAAGCTGACCGTGGATACGCCCCTGGTTCAGCTCGGTGCTGAGTTCTTCGTCTTCGGCGTGGGCCTGGGTTTTGTGCAGCAGGTTCTGGTTCTCATCGTGCAAAACTCCTTCCCTATCGCGCTGGTCGGTACCGCAACGGCTGCCAACAACTTCTTCCGCCAGATTGGTTCCGCAGTTGGTGCTTCCCTCGTTGGATCCCTGTTCATCCACAACATGAAGGATGAGATGGCAGCCAACATGCCAGCTGCAATCAAGGCCATGGGCCCTGAGGGCGCGCAGTACGCTGAGCAGTTCGCTTCCGCAACGGGCGGTTCTTCCCGCCTGACCCCGAACATGGTTGCGCACCTTCCGGATGCAATTCAGTCCGTCATCCTCAACGCCTACAACGATGGCCTCACCCCAGTCATCCTGCTGATGGTTCCTATGGCCATCGTTGCCCTTCTTTTGGTTCTTCCCGTCACGGAAGAGCACCTTAAGGAAGAGATCTCTTAAATATCACTCACCAGACAAAGAATCGAAGGCTACTAGCGAGGAGCGCTGTGAGCTCCAGTCCCGCATTGCGCTAGACGACGCCACCATAGAGAACAACCTTGTCTATCCCCCCGGGCTTGCTCAAGGAAGTCTTGGCTCTAAATGTTAACTCGGTCGACGTGTGGCGCACTCGCGACTATCTGGTCGCACTCGCTGAGAAAGAAGGAATTGAAATTCCAGCTTTTATCCGCCTTTTGCTCTATCTCTCAGGGTTCCATCATCAATGATACCGGCGGCAATTGTCAGCATAGAAAATTCCCGGTCTGAAATAGGAAGCGATTTCAGACCGGGAGTTCTCTTATATCTTCAGCAATTGCGCCAACCTCAACGCCGCGACATTGACGAGGTCATGAGGACAATAATGCGCGGTACATTCCCCGCCGCCGAGTTTTTCTAGCTCTATTGCCTAGCTAAAAGTCCTAATTATTGTTGCCTCGCTCCCGCTCATCGGGCTTCGGAAGCAGTAGCTCGTAGACGTCGGTGTCGCGCCACTGACCAGCCATCTCGCCGTAGGTCATCTTCGCCATGTGGGAGTAGGTACCGACCTTGACGAAGCCGCGAGACTTATGCAGGCCTGCGGAACCCTGGTTTTCTGGGAAGATCCACGCGTGGATTGCCCATTTGTGGAGGTCCTTGCAGGTTTCGATGAGCTTATCGAGCAGGGCACCGGCGATGCCACGGCCTTGAGCCTCCGCGCTGATGTAGATGGAATCTTCCACCACACCATGGAAGACTGAGCGGGAGGAAATCTGCGCTGCAGAAACCCAGCCCAATACCTTGGAATCATCGTCTTCCTCAACCGCAACGAAGACCGAGGACATGATCTTTGCACGGGTAAACTGCTCCAGCGTCAAAGAACGCGTTTCATACGTGGCGTGACCGGTGTTTAGGCCCTCTTCATAAATTGTCCGCATCTGGGGATAGTCGGCCGTGACAAAAGGTCGAATCTTAAAGTTCTTCGCGGGTTTGTTTTCTGCCATGTGATTCATTATTACAAGACAACAACCTGTACGGCTATATAAACCGGAAAAAGTTAGCTAGCCGCGATCGAGGAAGACGGTTTAACCTTAAGCCTCGCTTTCGAGTAAGTCCGTGACAAGCTCGGCGATTGCGGAACGCTCTGAGCGCTGGAGGGTCACGTGTGCAAACAGCTCATGCCCTTTGAGCTTTTCAATGACAGCCTGCACACCGTCATGGCGGCCCACGCGCAGATTGTCACGCTGGGCGACGTCGTGTGTCAACACCACGCGCGAGCCCTTGCCCAACCGAGACAGGACGGTGAGCAAGACGTTGCGCTCAAGCGACTGCGCTTCATCGACGATGACGAAGGAATCATGCAAGCTCCGACCACGGATGTGGGTCAGCGGCAGAACCTCAAGGAGGCCGCGGTCATGGACTTCCTCCATGACGTTGTCAGAGACAAGGCCTTCGAGGGTATCGAAGACGGCCTGGGCCCAGGGATTCATCTTCTCGGACTCGCTACCTGGAAGGTATCCCAGCGACTGCCCGCCCACTGCATACATGGGGCGGAAAACCACGATGCGGCGGTGCTCACCGCGCTCCAGGACTGCTTCAAGGCCCGCGCACAGCGCCAGCGCAGACTTACCAGTGCCGGCACGGCCGCCCAGGGACATGATGCCCACGGAGGGATCTGACAAAAGGTCAAGTGCCACGCGCTGCTCCGCGGAGCGGCCCTGCAGTCCAAACGCATTGACATCACCGCGTACGAGCTGGATGGTGCCCTCTGCCGTCATGCGGCCAAGCGCGGACTGCCCTGCCGCGTCCAGCTTGATGCCGCAGTGAACTGGAAGCTCTTCGATAGCAGTGCCATCTTCAGTCAGTACGCCGTCTACCATGACTTCCCCATCACGGTAGAGAGCATCGATGACTTCAGCAGAAGTATGAACCACAGCCATGCCGGTATAGCCGGTAAGAACTACGTCCTGCGCGTGGTACTCGTCGGCTTGCAAGCCAACTGCACCAGCCTTGACACGCAGTGGGACATCCTTAGTCACAAGCACGGTGTCTTTGCCCTCGTGCGCCAGGTTGAGTGCGCAAGCGAGAATGCGGTGGTCACCTTCGGGACCCCGGAAGGAGGATGGCAGCAAAGACTGATCCTGATGATTTAGCTCAACGCGTAAGGTTCCGCCCTCAACGTTGACCGGAACCGCTTGGTCTAGGCCGTCGTATGCACCACGCAGGTCCTCCAAAAAGCGAAGAGCTTGGCGGGCGAACCAGCCAAGCTCAGGGTGATGACGTTTTCCTTCCAATTCGGAGATGACGACGATGGGAAGGATGACCTCGTGCTCTGCGAACTTGCGCAGGGCCCATGGGTCAGAAAGGAGGACTGAGGTATCAATAACGTAGGTCTTAGTGGCCACTGCACTGGGGCTCATAGGCTCGGTCAGAACAGAAGGATTGGACATGATTGCGGGGTTCTCCCTTTAGATCGTGTTGCTTGATCTCTTCCCAAGCTAAGCGCCAAAGGTTGAAATTACATGGGTGAAAGATGAACATTGCGAAAACGCAAGGTTCATGCCAGCCAAAAGCTCGTGAATTGGTACTGCAACCATGAGGACCACCAGTGATCACAAAAGCCGGCTAGGTAGAAACCTAGCCGGCTTTATTAAATTAGCGAGATTTACTCAACGGTAGCCTCGTACTTACCGGACTCACCCTTCAT
Source organism: Corynebacterium sp. HMSC036D03 (assembly GCF_001836185.1). Classification (NCBI taxonomy): domain Bacteria; kingdom Bacillati; phylum Actinomycetota; class Actinomycetes; order Mycobacteriales; family Corynebacteriaceae; genus Corynebacterium; species Corynebacterium sp. HMSC036D03. The sequence continues at coordinate 137,855 of NZ_KV827718.1, read as the reverse complement.
CCACTTGATGGTGCCGTTGGTGAACTCCTGAACCCAGCCGTTACCTTCAGCCTGCTCTGGAGCGGTAGGCAGGCCAACCTTGTTTGCCAGGCCGCCCTCGCCCTTCCAGGTCTCAGCGATCTTGCCGATGATTGGTTGTGCGCCGGACTCCTCGTTGAAGGCAATCAGCTTGTCCTCAGCGAAGGTAGCCAGGGAACCATTCTCGGAGTTTTCTACATCCTGAACGTCGCCCCACTCAGCGGACTTCTCATCGATTGCGGAAGCCAGAGCGGCCGGAACCTCAACCTCGCCAGCCGGGGTGTTGATCTTCTTCATCTCACCGGAAGCTGCGCCGTCCTTGGAATCATCGGAGCTCATCTTGTCGGAAGCATCAGCGGAAGTATCGCCGGCCTTGTCCTTGGCATCGTTGGCAGCGTCGCCAGCTTTGTCGGTAGCCTCGCCGGCCTTATCCTTGGCGTCCTTAGCAGCGTCACCGGCCTTGTCGGTTGCCTGGCTTGCTGCGTCCTTTGCGGCATCGCCAGCGTTGTTTGCTGCATCCTCAGCGTCGGAGCAAGCAACAACTGCCAGGGACAGGGAAGCTGCGGTCAGGCCAGCGGCGAAACGACGGGAAATCTTGTTCATGATTAATAATCCTTTTCTAAATATGTGAATTTCTTCTGCCTTGCGGCAACTCAATTAACGCTATAGACGGATCACTCACAGCAGCCACCCAGTTTTCAACAATTTAGGCGAAAAATATCGTTATTTGCGTCGTTTTCCCCGCTGAGAGGATTTCTTACTTTTTGGTAACGGTTTGGTTTTTCGGCCTTGATCAGCCCGCTTGTTACCGGACCGTGACCTAGAGCTTGTCGTTTTCTGGGCACTTTGCTGGCCTTTTCCTTGGCCACCTTGGCCCTTGGCCGCGGCTTCCCGGCGCGCTTGCTTCGCCTTAGTTTTCTCGCGGGCGCTAAGCTTCACCGCAGTACCGCGGGAGGAGTTTTTGGTTCGTCCTTTAGCTACCCCGACAAATGCTTGGATGTCCTCGCCATCGCGGTCCTTTCGCCAGACCAAAGCAATGGCAGTGCGCGCCACTGTCGGATCATTGAACGCCAAAGGCACTACTTGCTTTTTGCTGAGCACCTTCAGCAATGGGCGCGGGGCAATGACAATACCCACGTTGGCGCCCACCACCTGAAGACCTGTACGCACTGCTTCGACGTCGACCTGGGCGTCATCGCCAATGCGGTAGTTCAGATGCTCCTCAGAAACATCGGAGGGCTCAATCTCTTCGCCTACCTCTGCATAAACAGAATCCTTGGGAACGGCAATTCCCGGGGCTTCTTCATATAGACGCACTAGATGGAAGGAATCATCGATGCGCGGATCCGCGCCCTCTGCGGGGATTCGGGTCAAGGCAAGGTCGGCTTCGCCTTCGAGCAAAGTTGCAAGAGCATCATCAGCGTCTAAAGTGACTAGCTCCCCATAATCCGGGTTGGAGCGGTATCGTTCAAACCATTTTCCTGGTTCGGTGCCCGTGGCAAAGACTAGTCGCAGCATGCAGCCAATAGTACTGTCTTGCTTGCTCAGTACTAGTTCCTGCACTTTATGGGCAGTGACACCTCCCCCGCCGTGCTGCTACCGTAGGGAGAGTGAATGAGATGAATAAACAGCCTTCTGGCACCGCGATGCGTGCGCAAACCGCAGCGAAGAAGCTCGGCATCTACTTGCCCGCTACCCCGGAGGAATTCCAGAACTCCGCTGTCAGCCATGCAGAGCTACGCGAGCTGCAAGACAACCCACCACAGTGGTTGGTCGACCTGCGCCTGAACGGCCCACACCCACGCCCCGTCGTGGCACAGAAGCTCGGTATCTCCGTTACTTCTCTAAAGAAGAACGAACTTGACCGCCCGATGACCACTCCAGAGATCAAGGAACTCTTGGTAGAAATGCCGGAGTGGCTGGCTGCTGCGCGCAAGGCACATGCCGAAAACCGTGACGGCAATGGGCAGCCTGCCTATGAAGACTCTCCTGCTAACGAGTCTTAAATCTTAAGGCCCTAGCGCCACCTCAGAACCAAGGGCTGAGAAAATCTAGGAATAGTCTTCTGCCAGTGGCACGGCGGACTGCCACAACTGTTCGTTGAGCTCCGCAGCGCTTTGACATTGTTTGCCCAATGCTGGGTGCTCTGCTCCGGCAAGCGTTTCACCGCCGATGAGCCACTTCGTTACCGGCGTCCAACCATGCAGTGCACTGGCACACCAGGCTGGCAGCTGAAGAGCTTCCTCCACTGAAAGTTCCACTCGGCGCGGTTGATCAATAAGCCCCGCCTCGACGGTGGCGCGCACGGTGGTCGAGAGCAGAACAGAACCATGTGGGCCCATCACGAGACCCTTCTCATCTTTGAACACGATTGCCGCATTTGCGGCCTCATGGACAACCCCACGGGCCGAATGCAAAACCGCATCATCCGCACCATGGTCGCGGGCCTTTTGTCTTAGCTCCGCGAGCTTAGGCAAATCCGGGCCTTTAAGCAATGGATGCTCCCGCGGATCCACAGTCTCTGGAACCCACAACGTCGAGTGGGTGCGCAGGGCTGGGGCTAGACGCCATTCCACAGCATTTTCTGTAATTCGCGGAAACCATTGCCCCTCCTGCGGGATTTCGCCGAGTACTGGATAACCATCGCCGAAACGTTTGCGGTGGAGGTCGGGGCGGATAGCGCGCCCTTCACGGACCAGAAAAGAATCCACCAGGCAGCAATCAACGTGATTCATCTAAGGTCTCCGAGCTTTCAGCATGTGGTTCCTTCCGCGCGTGAAGATCGCTTGGAGTCATGCCCAATTGATTAAACAGCGGGCGCGCTTTGACCATGGTTTCTTCCCACTCCGCGGAAGGCTCGCTTACAGCCAGCACTGCCCCGCCCACACCGTAATAAGCGCCGCGTTCGTTGCTGACCACTGAGCGAATCACCATGGAAAAATCCGCCGTACCGGTCAGCGAAAGGTAGCCAAAGGCGCCAGAGTAGACGCCGCGCCAGGTGTCCTCAAGCTCGTCAATTATCTGCATCGTGCGTTCTTTCGGCGCACCGGTCATGGAACCGCCGGGAAACGCGGCCTCAATCGCATCTATGGGGCTAGACTGCTGCTTCAGGCGCCCGGTTACCTCACACATGAGTTGATGCACCGTGGAATAAGAGTGCACCTGAAAACCATGGGGCACCCGCACATCGTCGCAGGCGCGGGCTATGTCGTGGCGGACCATGTCCACCACCATGAGCAGTTCCGATGTGGTCTTTTCTCCCCGGAGACTACGCGCATTCGCCGCATCTATTTCTGGGTCCGTATCGCGCGGGCTCGTTCCTTTAATTGGCGTCGAGGAAACGTTTCGCCATGCGTCAATGCTTAAGAATTGCTCCGGCGACGTCGATAGCAGCGCGTTGCCGGCAAACCCCAGGAAGCCGGTGCGCTTGCTCGGATTAGCCGCGCGCAGTTGGAGGAAGGTCGCCAAGGGATTTGGCACAGGTTCCAACTCAATGCGATTGGTCAGACACACCTCATAGGACTCGCCGCGCACCATATAGTCCTGAGCGGCAGCGATACGTTCTAGATATTCTTGTTCGCCGTGGACCAGCCGGCCAGGGCTTTGCCAGGGAGCTTGCGGTACCGAATCCGTGGCGAGCTTAAGCTGCCACTTGCTGTCGTCGGCGAAGCTTAAGAGGTGAGTTCTGCGCTGTTCATGGTCCACCACTATCGCCCGGTCGCAGAAAATAAACTCTGCGTCTGGCCCCGGTGACCTATGTCTTTGGGACTGGGCGAAGCGCTGCTTTTCGACGCCGACTTCATAGCCGAGGTAGCCCACCCACCCTAGGGCGAAGTCGCAACCGGGAATCGGAGCTCCAACGCGCGCGGGGAGAACGTGGCGTTCATACTCGCGTTTAGCCACTTCGAAGAAGTCTTTGCCCGGCTGACAGTTATAGCTGAGATGTCGGGCCCTGTGACCAGAGTCATCGCCAAGAATGCTAAAGCGGCCAAAGTCGAGCCAAAAGGCATTTCCGGTCAGCGCACGAGCTGCATCTTCAAGTGAGACTTCTTTATCCACAGTGCGTACGCAGAAATACTGGCGTGCATAATAGCGTCTGGCAAGGCCGAGGAAATTCTCGATGAGCTGCGGGCCAGAATCAGTAAGCAGTGACTCCGGGTGGAATTGCACGCCCCACTGGGGTTTTGTGCGGTGTGCGATGGCCATTGTGAGCGTCGTGCCAAAAGTGTCGGCGCAGGTGGCGGTCACATCGAAGCATTCGGGAACACGGTGGGCTACCAGCGAGTGGTAACGCACCACGCGATGTGGGCTGACAAGGCCTTCGAAGAGCCCAGAGCCATCGTGGTCTACTTCGGTAACAATACCGTGTGCCGGGGCGGAAGCTAGGCCCACTTCCCCACCTGCAAGGTGCACCATAGCTTGCATGCCAAGGCACACGCCGAGGATTGGGCCGGTGAATTCACGCAGCACATTGGCACTAATTCCCAAGTCGGCCGGATTGGCCGGGCTACCAGGCCCCGGCGAGATGATAGCGGCGTCGTAAAGCGCCAGATCAATGCGAGCCCACGGGATGTCATTCGGGACAACCGTGGGCTCGCACCCGGTTACCCGCCGAACGTAGTCCACGAGATTGAAGGTGAAAGAATCGTGGTTATCTACGATCAGCAGGTTCATAACCGGAATTTTATAGGCGGCGGATGCGCGGGGTAGCGCTTGGCTGCCTTAGACCATCTTCCAATCCTCAAGACCGTCGTAGAGCGGGTACTGCTCAGCGATCTTGGAAACGCGACCGCGCAGGGACTCAACATCAGCGTTCTTGCCCTGTGCGAGTGCGGTACCGATGATGTCAGCGACCTCTTCGAAGGCTGCTGCATCGAGGCCACGGGTGGCCAGCGCAGGGGTTCCGATACGCAGGCCGGAGGTGACCATTGGTGGGCGTGGATCGTTCGGCACAGCGTTGCGGTTGACGGTGATGCCAACCTCGTGCAGCAGATCCTCAGCCTGCTGGCCATCGAGCTCAGAGTTGCGCAGATCTGCCAGAACCAGGTGAACATCGGTGCCGCCGGTCAGCACGTCAACGCCGGCTGCCTTGGCATCGGATGCGGTCAGGCGCTCAGCAAGGATGCGTGCGCCCTCAAGGGTGCGCTCCTGACGGTTCTTGAACTCCTCCGAAGCTGCGATCTTCAAAGCGATTGCCTTTGCAGCGATGACGTGCATCAGAGGGCCACCCTGCTGACCTGGGAAGACGCTGGAGTTGAGCTTCTTAGCGTAGTCCTGCTTCGCCAGGATGAGGCCGGAGCGTGGGCCGCCCAGGGTCTTGTGAACCGTGGTGGAAACGACGTCAGCGTGCGGTACCGGAGAAGGATGCAGACCAGCAGCAACCAGACCTGCAAAGTGAGCCATATCGACCCACAGCTTTGCGCCGACCTCGTCCGCGATGGAGCGGAAAGCAGCGAAATCGAGAGTACGTGGGTACGCGGACCAACCGGCGATGATGACCTTCGGCTGCTCCTTGATAGCCTGCTCACGCAGCTTATCCATGTCGATACGCATGGTCTCTGGGTCGACCTCGTAAGCTGCGACGTCGTAAAGCTTGCCGGAGAAGTTCAGCTTCATGCCGTGGGTGAGGTGGCCGCCGTGCGCCAGGGACAGGCCCAGAATTTTGTCGCCCGGCTCGGCGAGGCTGGACAGTACCGCAGCGTTAGCCTGAGCGCCGGAGTGTGGCTGCACGTTGGCGAAGTCAGCGCCGAAGAGGCTCTTGGCACGCTCACGTGCCAGATCTTCGATGACATCAACGTGCTCGCAGCCACCGTAGTAACGGCGGCCTGGGTAGCCCTCTGCGTACTTGTTGGTCAGAACGGAGCCCTGTGCCTGCAGAACGGCACGCGGAACAAAGTTCTCAGAGGCGATCATCTCGAGAGTCTCGCGCTGACGGGCGATTTCGCCGTTGATGGCGTTGAATACGTCCGGATCCAGCTCGCGCATCTCCTGATAGCGCACGTCTGCGGAATTATTGGCAGTCATGGAAGCGTTGATTCCCTTCTCGGTTGCTTAACTGGTCGTTTCAAACCTGCCCTACATATTAACTGCCACGCCCCCACGCGGGGGACGAAAGTACCATTTCATCCCCCAAGGTTTTCCCAGAAAGAAATAAGGTGCGACAATGTGGCCATGGCGCGTGCAACCGATTCCAGTCCATACCTTGACTTCGACCGTGAAACCTGGCGCCAAAGGCGCTTGTCGATGCCCCAGGTTCTCACCGCTGCAGAAGTCGAGGCGCTTCGTGGTATCGGTGATCGCATCGACCTAGACGAGGTCGCTGACGTTTACTTGCCATTATCGCGTCTTATCCATCTGCAGGTAGCAGCCCGCCAGGAGCTCACGGCTGCTACGGAGGAATTCCTGGGAAACAGCGCAAACCACGTGCCCTTCGTCATCGGTGTCGCAGGCTCCGTTGCGGTGGGTAAGTCCACCACTGCCCGCGTTCTACAGTTGCTTCTGCAGCGCTGGGAGACCCACCCAAAAGTAGATCTAGTGACCACTGACGGATTCTTGTATCCGGCAAAGGTGCTCCATGAGCACGGATTGATGCAGCGCAAAGGTTTTCCGGAATCCTACGACCGGCGCAAACTCATGCGTTTTGTCACCGACGTGAAATCAGGCAAAGCGGAAGTCAAAGCGCCGGTCTATTCGCATATTTCCTACGACATCCTGCCTGACGAGCATCAGGTGGTGCAAAGGCCCGACATCCTTATCCTAGAGGGCCTCAACGTCCTCCAGACTGGGCCTACCCTAATGGTCTCTGACCTTTTCGACTTCTCGGTCTACGTCGATGCGCGCGTCGATGACATTGAGCATTGGTACATCGAGCGCTTCCTGCAACTGCGGCATACCGCTTTCCGTGAGCCGGGCGCGCACTTTGCTGCCTATGCAGAGATGAACGATACGGAGGCCCGCGCGCAGGCTCGCGAGATTTGGCAGTCCATCAACCTGCCCAACTTGGTGGAAAACATTTTGCCCACCAAGCCGCGCGCTTCCCTGGTTTTGCGCAAGGGTTCCCACCACTTGGTGGAAAAGGTACGCATGCGCAAGCTCTAGTAAACGGGGGTTTCTAGGCGCGCAGATGAGGCCCTATTTGCCGAAGCGACGCGAACGCTGGGAGTAATCCCGCAGCGCGCGCAGGAAATCCACGCGGCGGAAAGCCGGCCAATAGGTATCGGTGAACCAGATTTCGGAATACGCCGCCTGCCACAGCAAGAAGCCGGAAAGGCGCTGCTCACCGGAGGTACGGATGACAAGATCTGGGTCCGGAAGGCCCTTGGTATACAGGTGGCTCGTGATGGCCTCGGCGGTAACATTGCCCGCGATTTCCTCCGCGCTATGGCCTTTCCCGGCCTCGTCACGGATAAGGTTTTGCACGGCGTCGACGATCTCCTGACGCCCGCCATAGCCGACGGCGATGTTAACGATGACGCCCTTATTACCCTCAGTTGCCTGCGCTGCTAGGCGCATGCGCTCGGTGACCTTAGCCGGTAGGAGATCCAGATGGCCCACCAAGCGAATCTGACAGTCCAAGTCGCCCTTGGAAAGATGGGTGACAACGTCCGAGATGATGTCGAAGAGAAGCTGCACCTCTTGGGTGCTGCGCTTCAAGTTCTCCGTGGACAAAAGATAAATGGTGACGACCTCAATATCGGTGTCTTTGCACCATGAGATCATCTCGCTGATCTTCTTCGCACCTTGGCGGTGACCGTGGCTGATATCAGTGAATCCAGCCTCCCGCGCCCAGCGGCGGTTTCCGTCCGCCATGATGGCGACGTGCCGGGGCTGCGGGGTTCCCTTGATAGCGCGCGTGAGGCGAGCCTCATACAGGGGATAAAGCAACTGGCTGAGGAAGTTCACGGTTAGTCCTTAAAACACAATCCAAGACGAGGGACAGGCCGCAATTGACCTACAAGAAGGAGCGCTTGCTCTGGTCGAAGATGCCCGCTTCCTTCATCGCGGCGTCGACAGCCTGGTCATCGAAAGGGTCGATGCCGTGGTCTTGGGCGAACATGGTGCGACGACGAAAGCGCGAGTAACGACGGTGGAAATTCCACCCCGCAAACAAGACGGCTGCACCCATCAACGCCAAGATGAGAAGGCCAATTGGCGAGGCCTTGCCAAACTCAGGCCCCATCGGGCCTTCCTGGGCACCCTGGGCTAGGTAGTTAACTTGTGCGTGGACGTCACCTGCTGCAAGAATCAGCGAATCAAATGCGCTCATGCTTCTAAGACTCCCCTACTTCGGCAATTCCTGCAAATAAATCCGACTCCGGCAGCTCAGTAGCAACGCGGGTCTGCGCGAGCTCGAACTCCTCAGTGGGCCATAGGCGCTGCTGTACATCGACGCTCGTCGCCAAGAATGCTCCTGCCGGATCAATCTGGGTGGCATGCGCGCGCAGGGCATCCTCGCGATTTTGGAAGTAGTCTGCGCACTCTACCTGAGTGGTAACGCGCGCCATGATGTCCCCAAAGGCCGTATCCCAGCGTGCCAGCATCGGGCCATAGGGGCTGGTCTTTCCCTCTTCTTCCAAAAGATCATGGAAGAGCTTCATGCGCTGGTAGACAAAGCCATGCGAGTAATAGAGCTTTTGCGGCGTATAAGGTTCGCCCAGTTCTGGGTGGTAGGAAGGATCTCCGGCCTTTTCCCAGGCGATGATGGAAGCTCGATGGACCATCAGGTGGTCTGGATGCGGATAGCCGCCGATCTCGTCATAAGTGACGATGACCTGGGGACGGAACTCACGAATGGTTTTCACGAACTCTTGCGCTACTTCATCATCTGGAATAAGTGCGAAGCAACCTTCCGGCAGCAGATTCTTTAGATCCGGATCGAATGGATCACCGCCTGGCAGGCCGGAATCGACATGCCCCAGCCAGCGGTGCTCTACGCCCAAGGCTGCGGCGGCCTTCGCCATCTCTTCGCGGCGAATCTCGCCCATGTTTTCTTTCACACCCGGCTTATCCATCGCTGGGTTGATGACGTCACCGCGCTCGCCGCCGGTACAGGTCAGCACCAGAACCTCGGCACCTTCAGCCGCATATTTCGCAGTGGTTGCAGCACCCTTGGAAGATTCGTCATCTGGGTGCGCGTGAATGGCTAGTAGGCGCTTGTCGCTCATAGTAGGGTTCATCTCCTCTAGCGCTGAATTTCGGAACAGAGGTCCATCCTAGTGGATAGTTTGAAAATCTTGACTGTTGGTTAGACTAAGATGCATGACTTCCGCCGGTACCCCTCGTTCAGGTGCTCGCTACGGTGCCCGCCCCACGGCAGACAGCTCTGCGAATAATACCTCGAGCATTACAAACAAAGCCATCGTTTTGGTCTTCGCCGCCATGTTTATTGCCGCGATTATCTATGGCGTGCAGTACTTCCAGAAACAGGAGAAGGTCAACGCGGACATCTCCTACGTCACCCACGAAGTTCTTTCCGACGATTCCACCCGTGTGTGGGCGGATGTCACCCGCAACCACATCGATGAAGACGCATACTGCATCGTGCAGGCCTTCGATTACTCCAAGGCAGAGGTCGGACGCCGTGAGTTCGCGGTCCCTGCCGGCGGCCCGAAAACCCAGCGCATTGCTGTCGACGTCCCCACTAACCACCGCGCAGTAGCCGGTGGCGTTTATGGTTGCTCGGGAAATATTCCTTCCTACTTGGATATGGAGCACCCTGACTACGTTGAGCAGTCCAGCAACTAAATAGCTTTATCAATCTATATTGCTCAAGGTGGGCACCGTCTTCTTCTTACTCAGTAGCTTGGCGATAGCCGCCCGCCCCGCAATTCGCCTGCGAATTCACCCCTTAAGTGCGGAGCCCTACGCGCTAGTCGACGCCGTGGCAGACGCAGCGCATGTGCTAGGATTTGTAGCGCTTAGGACAGGTCGCGGCTGCAAATCGCAGCTTTGGAGCTGACCTTATCCATATAATTTTCATTTCTTCACCCCCGCTTTACGGAAGGTTGCACTATGGCTGAGCAGCAGAAGCAATACATCACCCCGGAGACCAAGGCCAAGCTTGAAGCTGAGCTGCAGGCTCTCATCGACCACCGCCCGGTCGTTGCTGCCGAGATTAACGAGCGCCGCGAAGAGGGTGACCTGAAGGAGAACGCAGGCTACGACGCAGCCCGCGAGATGCAGGACCAGGAAGAGGCCCGCATCAAGCAAATCTCTGAGGTCCTGGCTAACTCCACCACTGAGCGCACTGCCGTTCAGGAGGGCGTTGCAACCGTCGGCTCCGTTGTTCACGTTTACTACAACGGCGATAAGGAAGATAAGGAAACCTTCCTTATCGGTACCCGCGCTGCCGCTTCCGATAACAAGGACCTGGAGACCTACTCTGAGCAGTCCCCGCTGGGCGCTGCACTGATTGGTGCTCAGGAGGGTGAGACCCGCGAGTACACCGCACCTAATGGCAAGACCATTTCGGTCACGGTGGAATCCGCAGCGCCGTATGATTCAGCTAAGGCCGCAACTCCGCGCGAGTCCTAATTTCTTTTCTTTTATTTCAATTCATTCTGGAGAAAGAGCACCCATGAAGAAGTTCTCCCGCTTCGCAACTGCTGGTTTGGTTTTCGCTGCAGGCCTGTCCCTGGCAGCTTGCCACCCACCGAACCAGCAGGATTCCACCAGCGAGAAGATCGATAACGCCTCCACCTACACCGGCAAGGCTCCAAAGCCAGCAGAGTCCGGCTCCCAGTCCGAGGCTTCCGCTACCCAGGCTCCTGAGGCTGAGGCTACCGGCGCAGAAGCAACCGGTGCTGAGGCTACTGGTGCTGAGGCCGCCAGCTCCGAGGCTCCTGCCGCTGGCGACCCGAACGTAGTTGTTGAGACCCAGGTAGTTCCGGCTCAGTAAACATCCCGGCAGATGCTGCACACCAAGCAGCAGCTAGCAATCACTAGCAGTAAAGCGCCTAGGCATTCCACCTGGGCGCTTTACTCATTCTTCGACAATCGACTTAACTTTCTTCGCGGGCCCACGCCCCAATGACACCCGGCAATGCTGCCGGTGGCTCACCAAGCAGATCACGACGGTTGGGATCGCGTTCGACTTTGCTGGTCACCGATTTGATGCGCCGGTCTTGCCCGCCGCCCCGGCCGGCTCCTGTCATCAACGGCATCATTCGGCCACCCATCGCACCGCGTGTATTGCCCGCACCCCGGGCCGAATTAACGCCCGCTGCGGCGGTACCTGCCGTATTACCCGGACCGCCTACTCCGCCAGCACCCAATGCGCCTGTGCGTGCACTCGGCGCCGCGGTTGACCCTGCCGAGCCTGCCAGCCCGGCGCCGCCAATGCCTCCCGTGCCGCCAACTCCACCGGCGCTAAAAGCTCCACCTGGTCCAACAGCGCCAAGACGTCCCGCTCCACGGCCGCCGGCGTTCGATGCTCCGAGGCCCAGCCCTTGCCCGCGGCTATGCCCTTGCCCGTTTACCGACGCACTACCTGCTAGCGCCGGTACGCCTCCAAAGGCACCCATCATTGGGCCAGTGCCTGCACCCGCGCCAAGACCACCGGTAGCTCCCGCACCTGCGGTCATAGTCGCTGGGTTTAAGGTCGCACCGCTACCCGAAGCCAGCGATGGCGCCCCGCCAAGAGCACCCGCTCCTACACCAGGGCCCATGCCCATACCGGCGCCCGCACCTCCTGGCGCAACAGGAGCAAGATTGACACTTGCTCCCCTAGTGCCGACATCACCGGCAGCGATCGGGTTGAAGCCTCCCGCGCCTAGTTCCGCAAGTGTATTCCGACCATTGGTGACCAAGTCATTATTGAACTTCTGAATGTCAGCATCGCTCATGCCTAAGCCCTCAAGGCCTTCGACCTTGCCATTTACAATCCCGAAAGAACCTGGGCCAAGCTCTCCGCGCGAGATTGCTTCAGCGATATGCTTCGGCCACGCTACGTTGGCAGTGCTATAACGCTGCCCGCTCCCGTTTACTCCGCCGAAGTTGGTGCTCACGTCTCCGCCGCCTGAAGGCGGCATCGTGGTCATCAGTGGATGCTGGAACGGCATCGCGGCGACCACTTGGGTTTGGAGTGCGCTTTGCATAAATGCCAGGCCTGCCTGCTCGGCAGCCTTGCGTGCTGCTGGATCAGGAATCGCCATCGCGGACATGGCCAAGCCCATCGCCTTTGGCTGCGACGCCATCAGATTGGCTTGGAAGCCGAAAAGTTTCTGGCTCATCACCTCAGCATTAGCAATGAAGTGACTACCCGATTCCGCCACAGTCCGGATCTTTTGTGCTGCCCGCGCGGTTGCTTCACTATCATTTTCGGATTCCAGCGAAGAAGCCGCCTCATTCAATCCGTCCACAATCGCCGCAACTTCAGTAGACAACGTCCGCCACCGCGAGTTCGTCTCCGAAACACTCCAGATCTTGGTATTCAACAAGTCCATCGCCAGCCCGAACAAGTCAGAACCAACATTGACCACCGGCATCACGAAGCCAAAAGGGCTATAGCCCGGGTCAGGCTGATTCATCACCGGCATCGCCTCACCCGCCACAGAACCGCCCGCGTCAGCGATGTCCAAACCACGACTATTAGCCAAGTCTTGTGATTCAAAACCGTGAGCTTCAGCCATAAGCGTCTTAGCCAACCACTGAATTTGTTCGTTGAAGCTACGAAGCGAGTTACTGGCTGAGCCAGGATCTGTAGCAATTACTCGCTGATGAATCGCCCCCACATCACCTACCCCATTGACGCTGGAGAAGCTTCCATCAATTGGCGAAGTCGCACGTGCCGCAATTTCCGCCGTCCTTCGAGCCATCCCTTTAACGCGGTCATAGACATCCAACAAATTGCTAATCCTAATTTGCATTATTCCCCCCTAAATTCAGCGCTATTCAATAATTCTGTTTAGAATCTGTTCTGCTTGCCAGCAATTCTGTCGACTATCTTCTAGCAAAGTAGTATCCCCGAAACCGACGCTAACCATTCCCCTAACTGTCTTCAGGTTGACGGTACAAACTAGATCCGAACCGAGCTCTTCCTCGTAGGCAACGACTGGCAAGACCTTTCCTCGATAGATTTCAGAACGCCCCAACGGCACTTCTACTTCCTCGTAAGAAGCATTGCTGGAAGACAAAGAGACCATTGCACCATCAGCCGCACTAGTCGAGCTGTGAAAACTACATCGATTCATGTCAGGAAAGTGCAGGTCACGCCCTATACGCTCTTGAAGTCCAGCCTCCTTTAACTTCTCCTCTGGAATTTCTGTGCAAGGATCAAATAGATCAAAATCTGGGTCGGTGCGATCGAAATTGCCGAATGGTGGCAGAACGCCGTTCCCCTCCCCTTCTGCGGTGATGCTGGAATCCGCACCAGCATCACCGCTGTCGCTCGTGTCATTGGAATCCTTGAAGCCCCCATCCCCAATAGCCTCCACAGCATCCCCCGGATTGTCGGCGTTTTCTGCCGCCTTTTCCATACTTGTGCCGACGGTATCCCCAGCCTCCTGAACGGAATCTGGCTGGTTTTCCTTCGCGCTCCATGGAGCAAGGTCTATAGCGCAGCCCGTCAGCACCCCCATGCTGACAATCAGCGCTACAACAATCCCCTGCTGTTTCATGACTACCCTTCATCAGACTTCAATGACGAGCCGGAGGCCGCTGTTGTGGCTGCTAGCCGCTGGCTGCCTCCCGCAAATAGGATGCACGAATCTGCACGGCCTGTCGCGCCAAGATGTGAATTGGGTCAAATTTGCCCTGCTGTGGGAGACACTAAGACACCTTGCCGAAACCCCAAATAAGAAAATATTTCCTGCTCAAATCATATTAAAAGACTGTAAAAGAGTTGGAAGAACCATAAACTCTCAACCATTTATTGATTCCCCCATTTCTACACCCGAATTACAAAAGTGTGAGTTATCAAACTTAAGCCTCCAGTTGCGCATAAAAGAACCCCCAGCCGTCAAGGACTCACCTTGGAGGCTGGGGGCTAAGTAAAGCTGTTTAATCCAGAACGTCGTTAGCGGTTCTGGATGTAGGACAGCAGGCGCAGAATCTCGGTGTAGAGCCAGACCAAGGTCACGGTCAGGCCAAGGGCTACACCCCAAGCGGTCTTGCTCGGTGCACCCATGCGGATCAGACGATCTGCATGGTCAAAGTCCGTCAAGAAGGACATTGCAGCCAAGACAATGCAGACCAGGGAGAAGATAATGGAGATAACGCCACCATCGCGCAGCGGATTGAAGTCGAAGAAGATTGCGGTCAGGAAGTTGCCCAGTGCCAGAACAGCCACACCTGCAATCAGACCAAACATAATCTTGTTGAACTTCGGAGTGACCTTAACGGCGCCAGTCTTGTAGACAACGAGCATGCCGATAAACACACCAACAGTGCCCATAATTGCCTGGCCGATCAGAGCCATGCCATCGGAGCCAGCAACATTAACACCAGCGAAAAGCAGCGAGAAACCGCCGACGAACAGTCCGTCGAGAACCGCGTAGGAGATGGTCAGAGGCGCAGAGCCAAACTTCTTACTGAAAGCTGCGATTAGGGTTACGACGAAGCTGCCGATGCCGCCCACGATGGTCAGAATCAGCGAAAGACCGTAGCTCACCTGAACACCGATGAAGAAGTTGACGACGGCCATGACGATCAGCACAGCAAGCGTGATGCCCGTCTTCGTAACGACGTCGTCAACAGTCATCGGACGCTCGGCAGACTGGCCACGGCCCTGCTGATCAAACGGGTTTACGTTTTGGTCGGCAGCATACGGATTGTTTCCGCCGTACTGCGAGGTCGAACCCTGACTCTTAGTCAAGGTGTTCATTACCGGATTGCTAGAACGCATTAAACTCCCGATTCCTTTCACTGGATTAGTCGCTGGGGGCAACGGGCCCAGCCTAACAGCATCAACTAACTGATGGGCTGGAGAATTATTTGAAGATTTCACTAAGTTCAACGCTTTTGATTCGAATTAAGTTCCCGAAGCAAAGCCTTTCGCTGAACTATTCAAAAATTAGCTGTCTTCGAGGCACCCAGCGGCTATCTCTCCAGATGCGGTGGAATTTGGACTCCTCCGCTTAATGCGAGCTATTTAGAACGCAATGCGCAATTAGATTATCGATACGTCGGACATCGATCTTCTTGCCCAACTTAATCTTGAGATGCCCCGCTCGCGTCCACAGCTCGACTTCCGCATTGAAATCAATTCTTCCCGCATTTTCAGTGGACCACATGGTGATAACGGAGTAAGGAATTGAGTAGATTTCTACCTTCTTGCCGGTCAACCCTTGCGCATCGCGGATAATAAGGCGCTTTGAGGTAAAGATCGCAGAGTCGCGGAAAGTCTTATACGCAGCATGCGGCTGTTCACCCGCAATCAGCAATTCCGTAACATCGTTTGGAATTGGGACTTCTTCAAAGAAAGTCCACTCAGCAATAGGAGCGGTCTCCATTTTCTTCCTTGCTTTTGAAAGGACCAATAATTTGTGAATCGGCGGAGCTATCCCCATAAGAGGTCACGTAACTGCCTCGTCTAACTGTAATAGCGGTTACATGACATTTTCCGAGAGAACTAGTTCACCCACCGCAATTTCGTTTCCATAGCGGCACACTTGTCCCGGCGGTGACAGTCAGACAGCAAAAAGCCTATAAACGAGTCCAGCAATGCCGCGGCTGAACATCGAAATTTCAAACCAGGCGTTATGCGAAATCTTCTCAAAAGAAGATGATGCGCCATATATTTTTGGCCACTACTCCTCTTTCGTGACGCCAAAGTTTTCAATCGTTCTTGGCTACTAATCGCGACCGCTTCTCGCGGTCTCATTCGGGTTCACTCAAGGACTTGAGACCTTGGTATTCTTTCTCACCGCTCTCTCCAAAGGAGTCTTGCAATGACTGCTCCAACCACTGGTCCAGAAAGCACTGGATTCCCGAACAGCCCTCAGATGGCGTACCCAGCGCAAAGCGCGGCGACGCCTGCCGAGACTCCAAAAGGCCACAACACTCGGCATCATCGCGGTAATCATGTTCATCGCAGTGATTGGCTCCAGCATCAATGAGGCAACCGGCGGCGACACCACTGTCTCCAACAATGCCGATGGCGAGTCCGCAGATGTCCGCACCGTCAACACATTCGACACCATGGCTGTTTTGGGAAACCGCTTCGACAACACCAGCCCCCTGTACCAAGGTGGCACCGCTACCGGCGATCTTGCATTCGCTGTTCCGGCTGACACGGCAGACCAGGGCGTTCTCGCAGTTCGCCCGGACATGCTCGCGGGCAAGGAATTCATCGCACTGCAGTAGTGCCCATACCGTCACGGGGTTGAGTGAACCCTAGCTTTAGGCTCGGCCTTTCAAGACCGGGCCTTTCGCGTTCTTTCTGGGCTTCTAGATGGCAAATCCGCTTGTTATGAGCCGCGACAACTGTAAAAGTCGCTGACAGCTGAGGAATGGAGTTTGTCATCTAGTTTTACCGTCTGGGTATGTGCCGTCAGCGGCCCTTGAGCGTGTGCCTGCAGCTGCCGCAAGCCCACGACCAAGGCATAAACAAAAGCCTCAAGACACCATCCAAAAGGAATGATGCCTCGAGACCTCACACGGTGCCCCCACTGGGACTCGAACCCAGACTGAATTGATTTTAAGTCAACTGCCTCTGCCGATTGGGCTATGGGGGCTTGGTGCGGTTCTATTTTAAGCCACCCCGTCAGCACTGCTGCGCAATAGGGTGGCTTCAGTGCGAATCGCTAGAGGTCAGCGGCGATGCCGGCGATGATTCCGTCGAGGATATCCTTCTCGCTGATAAAGAATGAAGAGGCGTCGCTGTTGCGCTCAATCATCTTGATGATGCCCTCGACAGCCACCGAGCCACCGCCGATTACGTCAGCGCGGCCTGGGTGGATGACTGGGTTGAGCGCACGGGTAGCCGAAGGCTTCCCCATCAGCTGGCGCGTGAGCACTCGCAGCGCATCAAAACGCAGCTCCGAGCCATGGATTGCATCGGGGTCATAGCTTTCCAGGCCTTGTGCCAAAGCAGACAGCGTGGTGAAGGTACCCGCGCAGCCAACGAAAGTCTTGGCCGAGGAAATCGGCACAATCTTTTCAACTTCCTGCATGCGCTCTTCCACGTAATCTTCCGCGATTTCGATCTCAGAATCCGTTGGAGGATCTGTGCGCATGATGCGCTCTGTCAGGCGCACGCAGCCCATCTGCGCGGAATGCGCGCCGAGAATGTCACCGTCGATAGTTCCGACGACGAATTCCGTCGAGCCGCCGCCTAAGTCGATAACGCAGTATGGCCCGCGCTCAGAACGCAGGTCCGCCACTGCCCCCTTGAAGGACAGCAGAGCTTCTTCTTCACCGGTGATGACCTCAGCCTTGGCACCGGATTCGATCTGGCCCAGCAGCTGCGCCGTCATTTCGAAGAACTCGTCCTGGTTCTTCGCATCGCGGGTAGCAGACGTTGCCACCATGCGTACGCGCTGAACCTTCTCAAACTTCATCTGCTTTACGTAGCCCTCCAGCGCCACGCGGGTGCGCTCAAGGGCCTCTGGTGCAAACTCGCCCGTGGCATCTACGCCCTGCCCCAGACGCACGATTTCCATGGTGCGGACGATATCGCGAATCTTGCCGTCAGCTTGTACTTCACTAATGAGCAGACGAATCGAGTTGGTGCCGCAATCCACCGCAGCGACGCGAGTCATGTAATACCTGCCTTCTTGGTCTCAGCCTTACCTGGAAATACTATTCAGCGTTAGAGAAATCGAACTGGCTCAGATCAATGCCCAGGTCGTTGACGCTCGGCCAGTCCTCCGGAATTGCGGTACCGCGCAAGCGACCATGGTCCGCAGCCATCGCCACCGCTTCGGTGCCTAGACGGAAATGCTGTGGTCCTTCAGCCAGCGCATAAGCAATCAGCACGTGCAGGCACTTCACGCGATCTGGCATACCCCCACCTGAGAAAGTGGTACCTAGGTCTTCAATAGCGTTGCGCTTTTCCAAGAAGTACTCATGGGCACGCTCGTAATCTTCTGCCAGCTCTTTATCTTCAGCTAGGCGGGCCTCCATCCACTTCATCACGTGCGCAACCTCAAGGCGGGAAGCCTCAGCGGTAAGACGTGGGTCGGTCAGATAGTACAACGTAGGAAATGGAGTTCCATCCGGTAGCTTCGGCGCCGTCTTCACCACAGCCGGCTGGCCATCTGGAGTGCGGTAAGCGATGTCGAGCACTCCGCGGGGCGCGCGGCCGAGTTGCTCTTTAACGATTTCTAGGTCTGCATCATTGACGGTCATGGCAGCTATTGTCTCATGCCGCAGCGCATTTGCGGTGCATAGGATTCACCGCGCCTTCATAAAGGCTTTTAGCCGGGCTAATTACGGTACGCGTTACTGGGCAGCTGGCGGGTTTTCAGGGCCCGCGCTTGGCGACGCCGGGGTTACCGGCAGGCTGCCCGGGTTTGCGTTGGTCGAGCCCGTGGCGCTGACGTCTTCATCTTCTGCGATGGAGCCCCACAGGATTTCGTACCACGGACGCTCATCGACGTCGTCAAGCTTGTTCGTGGTGACCGTGCTGTCCGGATTCATTCGGCGATCCATGATGCGATAAGCGGTCTCGCCCTCCGCGATGACGCCGAAGCGGCGGCGCGCTTCCTGCTCGAGGTAATCCTCCGACTTGTATTTATCGATCTCGTTGAGAAGCTCTTCTTTTTGGGCCTGCTTAGCAGCGATGGAATGTTGCAGGCGCGCAGTTTCAGAGCGTACGTGGTAGTAATTACGCAGCGGCACGGCGATGGTCAGCAACACGATGAGGACCACCACGAGGATGACGCTGAGACCAACAATGTCCATACGGCCCATGCGTTCGCCGCGTGCCTTCTGTGTTTTCTTGGCTTTGGCTGCAGCCTCTCGCTGGGTAGCAGCGCGCGAGACCACGGGGACGGTGGTCCGGGATTTCTTCGAAGTGTGGTTCTCGCGTGCCATAGGGTTTCTATCCTAGCGGCGCGAGCTTATTGAAACGGGTGACGCGCGTGTGAATGAAGTAAATTCTCACAAATTAAAAGGCCGCCTTCTCAAAGCCCCCGCCACCTACGTTTGAAAACCAAGGGTAGGTAGCGAGGGACCTTGAAGAGGCGACCTAACTAAAACCAGCGCGAGGGGTTTAGCCCTGGAAACGCGGGAACGCGGAGCGGCCTGCGTAGACTGCACCGGAGCCCAACTCCTGCTCGATGCGCAGCAGCTGGTTGTACTTAGCAACGCGCTCGGAACGAGCCGGGGCGCCGGTCTTGATCTGGCCACAGTTCAGAGCAACTGCGAGGTCAGCGATGGTGGTGTCCTCGGTCTCGCCGGAGCGGTGGGACATCATGGTGCGGTAGCCGTTGCGGTGCGCGAGCTCGACTGCGTCGAAGGTCTCGGTCAAGGTGCCGATCTGGTTGACCTTAACGAGCAGTGCGTTAGCAGCCTTCTTCTCGATGCCCTCGGCCAGGCGTGCCGGGTTGGTGACGAAGAAGTCGTCGCCAACAATCTGAACCTTGTCACCGATGGTCTCGGTGAGCTTGGTGTAGCCCTCCCAGTCATCTTCCTGCAGCGGATCCTCGATGGAGACGATTGGGTATTCCGAGATGAGTTCCTCGTAGACCTTGGCCATCTCCTCGGCGGTGTGCTCGCCGCCTTCGAAGTGGTACTTGCCATCCTTGAAGAACTCAGAGGAAGCAACGTCAAGAGCCAGGGCGATATCCTTGCCTGGCTCGAAGCCAGCCTTCTTGATTGCCTCGACGATAAGATCGAGTGCAGCCTTGGTGGACTCAGCCTCTGGAGCGAAGCCGCCCTCGTCGCCCAGGCCGGTGGATAGGCCCTTGGACTTAATAACGGACTTCAGGGAGTGGTAAACCTCAGCACCCATGCGCAGTGCCTCAGCGAAGGACTCGGCGCCAATAGGAGCAATCATGAACTCCTGTACGTCAACACCGGAGTCAGCATGTGCGCCGCCGTTGACAATGTTCATCATCGGAACCGGCAGGACGTGTGCGTTCGGGCCGCCGATGTAGCGGTAGAGCGGCAGGCCAGCGGACTCTGCAGCCGCCTTCGCGGTAGCGATGGAAACACCGAGGATTGCGTTTGCACCAAGGCGGGACTTGTTTTCGGTTCCATCGAGCGCAATAAGCGCCTGGTCGAGCAGGCGCTGATCGTCTGCCTCGAAGCCGGCGATCTCATCGACGATTTCCTCATTGATGTTTTCAACGGCCTTGAGAACGCCCTTGCCCAGGTAGCGGTCACCACCATCGCGAAGCTCATGAGCCTCGTGCACACCGGTGGAAGCACCGGAAGGGACGCCGGCTACGCCGCGTGCTCCGTCATCAAGGAAAACCTCGGCCTCGACGGTCGGGTTACCGCGAGAATCAAGAATCTCTCGAGCAAATACGTGGATGATGTCAGCCATGCTGCTTTCACTCCTATTGAGCCAAATTGATTTGATATGAGATTCGGGTTCCTTGCCCCAAATCACCTGAAGACAATTGTTCCAGAAAACTTCGGACGGTGTCGGGCACTATGTCACATACTTGCCTAAAAAGTTGGCTTTTCTAAGAAGAAGCAGGCTGCGGAATCGAATATGAGTTGGCAGCAGCGGCAACGCGTTCCAGATAGTCCCTGGACTGGTTGTAATTGAGGATGCCAGCCTCCCAGTCTTCAGACTTGTCCATGTTGCGCCCGCCGAAGCAAAGCAAGGCCGCCGCGCCGAGGGCGGCATCATCGATCTGATTGGGATCTGCTACTCCATCACCGTTGGCATCGCGGCCCACGTGGGACCACGAGGAAGGAATGAACTGCAACGGCCCGACGGCGCGATCAAACTCAGCGTCGCCATCGATTTGGCCATCATCCGTGTCCGGGGTATGAGCGGTACCGTTCGAGCCGTCGAGAGCAATGCCGATAATCGGCGGATCTGGGTACCCATTTTCATCCAGCTTGGAGGGGCGCAGCCAATTGCCGTTGTAGGTGCCATGGCGGGTTTCTACCCAACCCAGACCGGCCAGAGTATTCCATCGCAGGTTGCATTCAGGCCACGCATCGCGGGCGATGAGCTCGGCGTTGCCATAAGCACGTAGCGCCTGGCCGGAGATTCCTGTCTGCGATTCCAACTGGGAGGACCAATAAGAAAGCTTGTCCGCGGTGCGCCCTTCCGAATGAACGTCAATGTTAGGAACTTCCATGCCAGCAATCGGCGGCATCGCCTGCGGAACGGGCCGCAGCGGTTTCAAGGTTGCAGGCTTGCCTAAGGCAGAAAGCACCCAGCCCACGAGAGAAACCACAACGACGACAGCGAGGACTGCGGCCAGGCCGCAGCCCCCGAGTTTCCGCAGCCGCTTAGTCATGAATGCCAATCATAATGACTCCCCTAGCCACTTCCCGAACTGACACTACGGCCCCCACTTCCCTTCCAGAAATTTAACAGTAAGCAACAAGAAGTTATGTCAGGCCTTTCACTACTGCACCATCTTTAACATTTTGCGCTACAGTAACAAGGTCAGGTTTCACGCCTGCCCCTGCACCGCACACCTTAAAAAGGAGCCTTTCCATGTCCCTTCGCCGTTACGCCGCTGCCACCGCCGCAGCGCTTAGCCTTTCCCTCGCCGCCCCAGCTGCAGCACAGGCTCAAGACCTCAGCTTCTTGGGCGACCTTAACAATGTCGCCACGCAGCTCATTAGCGGCGCCGACTGCGGCACCGTTCGCACCACGCTGACTGTCATCGATCAAAACACCGAAGGCGTGCTCTTTAACGAGAACACCACCCGCAACCAGCTCGCTCACAACCTGCAGAACCTTGGCGGCAACGCGAACGCACAGGTCTCCCCGCTGACCATCGCAGCTGTGAAGTACTCCGGGCTAACCGCAGACCGCGCCCTGGCCTGCGGCATCGTCAAGCAGGACAACATCCTCACTGGCGGTACTGGATTGTCCTCCAAGATCTCGGACTATGCTCCGATGCTCTCGTCCATGCTGAACCTGCCGAAGCTCTAAGGAACTTCAGAAGAATTTCCGGCTAGTCCAAGGCCTGCGACTTTTCGCGGGCCTTTCCTTCTGCCCACAACTGCTCCTGCCGCTCAATCGCAACAAGCTCATTCGTTCCATCAAAGAGATAGGGCGCACGGGAGCGCAGCTTCGCCACGAAGGAATCCGCGACGTCGTCAAGCGTGAATGCTCCGCGCCGCGAGGCTAGCTCGGCATGAAAGAGAACTTGTAGCAGGACGTCGCCAAGCTCGCCGCGCATGTGCTCATCGCCTGCCTGGGAACGTACGGATTCGGCAAATTCCGCGGATTCTTCGGCGAGATAAGGCAACAGACTCTCGTGAGTTTGGGCACGTTCCCACTCGCCAATCCGCACTGCCTGGGCCATTGCAGTACGCGCCTGAAACATCGAATCTTTGCGCGACTCTGCTTCGATAAGACGCTCGCCAGCATCCAGCCTTGCAACGACTTCCGGTTCGTGCGCATCAGTGGAAACCAGCAGGCCAACGCCCATTGGGTCCTCTCCTTTTAGGAGATCGCTAAAGTTCCATCGCACGCGCACTGGAACCTCACCGGTGAAGCTAACAGGGCCCAAAAGCGCCCCATGTGCCTCCATCGGAATCAGCGTGGGCCAGCGTTCATCGAGCAACAGAACAGTCATGGCCACAAAGTATAGGGCAGTTTAGTAATCAGGTTTTAAATGCTGACTTCGCTCCGTGGCTTTTGCGGGGTATTTTAGTCGCATGACCTCCACTACTTCCTCCCCGGCGAACGCCGAGTCATCGGGTAATCACACGGTGACTCTGTGGACTCTCGTCGCCTTGATTATCGGCTCCACCGTGGGCAGTGGAATATTCTCGCTTCCTCAAAACATCGCCTCGGTTGCAGGTCCCGGCGCAATGCTCATCGGTTGGCTCATCGCCGGCGTGGGCATGCTCTCTGTCGCGTTCGTGTTCCAGTACTTGGCGCACCGCAAGCCGCACCTCGACTCCGGCGTGTACTCCTACGCCCGCGCGGGCCTAGGTGATTTCATCGGTTTTACCGCAGGCTGGGGCTACTGGATTGGCTCCGTAATCGCGCAGGTGGGGTATGCCACGCTCTTTTTTAACACCTTGGGCCACTATGTGCCGCTTTTCGACGCCGATCATCGCTGGGCCTCCGCCATCGCAGTGTCGGTAATGTCTTGGGCCATTTTTGCAGTTTTGGCAGGCGGCATTAAGCAGGCCGCTGTGATGAACATGGTGACCTCGATTGCCAAGATCGTCCCTATTTTGGCTTTCGTAGTCTTCATCGCGTTCCTCGGCTTTAGCTGGGACAAGTTCACTTTTGATTTCTGGGGCAAGGATTCCGGCTCAACCGTCTTTGAGCAGATTCAGGGCATCATGCTCTACACCGTGTGGGTATTCATCGGTGTCGAAGGTGCCTCCGTCTACTCCAAGCAGGCCCGCTCCCGCAAGGACGTCGGCCGTGCCACCGTCATCGGTTTCTTCTCCGTGCTGGCGCTTTTGGTTTCGGTCTCCACCTTGTCATTCGGTGTGCTCTCCCAAGCTGAACTGGCAGCATTGCCGGATAACTCCATGGCTTCCGTATTAGAAGCTGTCGTCGGCCCATGGGGCGCGGCTTTTATCTCCATCGGCCTCTGCCTTTCGGTGTTGGGCGCTTACGTGTCTTGGCAGATGCTGTGTGCTGAACCCATCGTAATGATGGCTATCGACGGCCTGCTGCCACGCAAGATCGGCACCATCAACGTGGCCGGCGCCCCATGGGTAGCGCAGCTTATCTCCACCTTTGTTATCCAGGTCTTCATCATCGTCTTCTTCTTGAATGAGACTTCATATAACGCCATGGTGCAGCTGGCCACCATCATGTACCTGCTGCCTTATATCTTCACCTCGCTCTACCTGCTTTTACTGGGTATCCGCGGCAAGGGCCTTTCGCACCCGCACGCAGGTGTGAAGTTCGATCTTTCGGGCCCGGAAATCTCGAAGCGGGAAAACCGCCGTCATATCGTCATCGGCGCCATCGCGTTCGCTTACTCGCTGTGGCTTATCTACGCCGCCGACCTGGTTTATGTCTTGCTCGGTGCGCTCGCTGTTATTCCAGGTCTTATCCCTTACGTGGGAACGCGCCTGTATAAGAAGGAGCGCGTCTTCAACTCCTTCGAGTGGTGCGTCGTGGCCATCGTCTTCATCGGCGCAATCGCCGCTCTGTGGGGATTGGCAAGCGGCAAGCTCTCGCTTTAAGCAAGACAACTGCATAGATAAGTATTCCCTACCGGCTCGGCTTCACGCTGGGCCTGTAGGGAGTACTTTTCTGCTAGGACAGTGCTCTGCAGGTGAAAAGGGCCTTACTGGCTTACAGAGATCACATTCTTCCCGCCGACCTTCGCGCCGGTGACATCGATCTTGTCCAGTTCGAACATGGCGGAAAGGAAATCCGCCATCCACTGCAGCAGCTCGATATCCCGCAACTTCGGGGAGGTGACGTTGCGGCCGGCCTTCGGGAACCCCAGCTGAATGGCCTTGGCCGCGGCGCGGTAATTGGAGCCCGGGTAAAGGCGCTTCAAGCGCACCTGCTTCGAATCCGTCAAATCCACCGGGTGGACCTTAATACGGGTTCCCTGCACCGCAATATCGCCCACGCCTGCCCGGCGCGCCTGGTGACGCAGTCGAGCGACAGCCAGCAAACGGGTAACTGGCTCCGGCAGTGGGCCGTAGCGGTCTTCCATTTCTTCTACAGCCAACTGCAGATCGTTATTGTCCTTCGAGGCCGCGAGCTTGCGGTAGACCTCCAGGCGCAGGCGCTCGGAGTTGATGTAATCCTCTGGGATATGGGCGTCGACTGGCAGGTCGATGCGGATCTCCTTCGGTCCCTCGTCGGTGGCCTTCGGAACCTCGCCACGGGCAAGGGCCTTGAAGGTCTCCACTGCCTCCCCGACCAAGCGGACATAAAGGTCGAAGCCGACACCCGCGATGTGGCCGGACTGCTGCGCGCCCAAGACGTTGCCGGCACCGCGCATCTCCAAGTCCTTCATCGCCACGGCCATGCCGGCGCCCAGATCATTGTTCTGGGCGATGGTTGCCAGGCGGTCATAGGAGGTCTCGGTCAGCGTGGCGCCCTTCGGGTACAGGAAGTAGGCATAGCCGCGCTCACGGGAACGACCCACGCGCCCGCGCAGCTGGTGGAGCTGAGACAGGCCCATGTGGTGCGCGTTTTCCACGATGAGCGTATTCGCATTAGCGATGTCCAGGCCGGTTTCCACGATCGTGGTACAAACCAGGACGTCGTACTCGCGGTTCCAGAAGCCCTGCACCGTCCGTTCGAGGGCTTCCTCGTTCATCTGGCCGTGCGCCACGACGATGCGCGCCTCCGGCACGAGATCGCGGAGCTCGCGGGCCTTCTTTTCAATGTCAGAGACCTTGTTGTGGATGAAGAAGGTCTGGCCGTCTCGCAGCAGCTCGCGGCGGATCGCCGCAGCAATCTGTTTGTCCTCGTAAGCACCCACGTAAGTCAGGACCGGATGGCGGTCTTCCGGCGGGGTCAGGATGGTAGACATCTCGCGGATGCCCGCCATGGACATCTCGAGGGTGCGCGGAATTGGGGTCGCAGACATCGTCAGCACGTCAACGGAGGCTTTAAGCGCCTTGATATGTTCCTTATGCTCCACGCCGAAGCGCTGCTCCTCGTCAACCACAATGAGGCCCAGGTTCTTCCAATGCACACCTGTTTGCAGCAGGCGATGCGTTCCGATGACGATATCGACGGAACCGTCTGCCAGACCGGAGACAATCTCCTTGGCTTCCTTGGTAGAAGTAAAGCGCGAAAGCACCTGAATGTTGACCGGGAAACCGGTCATGCGCTCGCGGAAGGTATCAGCATGCTGTTGCGCCAGCAAGGTGGTCGGCACCAAAACCGCCACCTGCATTCCGTCCTGCACCGCCTTGAAGGCTGCGCGCACCGCTACCTCGGTCTTGCCATAGCCCACATCGCCGACGACGACGCGGTCCATCGGCACGCTGGATTCCATATCCTGCTTCACAGAGTCGATGGCCATCATCTGATCTTCAGTCTCGACATATGGGAAGTTATCTTCCATCTCCGCCTGCCACGGGTTATCAGGCGCAAACTGGTGTCCCGGCGCGGCTTGGCGCTTGGCATAGAGCTCCACCAGCTCGCCCGCGATTTCGCGGACTGCGGCGCGGGCCTTCTTCTTGGTGTTCTTCCAGTCCGAGCCGCCCATCTTGGACAGAGTCGGCTTCTCGCCGCCGGTGTACTTGGAGAGCAGATCCAGCGAGTCCATCGGGACCCAGAGCTGATCGGCCGGCTGGCCGCGCTTCGAGGAGGCGTACTCCAACACGATGTACTCACGTCGGGAGGTCTCATCACCCGACTGAATCGTGCGCTCGGCCATCTTGAGGAAGCGGCCAATGCCGTGGGTTTCATGCACCACGTGGTCGCCCTGTTTGAGCGCCAGCGGATCGACGCGGTTGCGGCGCTTAGCTGGGCGTCGCTTAGCGCCGGCGATATCGCCCACGCGATTACCAGTCAGGTCGGTCTCCGTCACCACAACCAGCGGGAGCTGTTCCTTCTGCGAGCCGCCGGCGCTGCGGGCCTTCGGGAATACCAAGCCCGCATGTGAAAGCGCCTGATACAAAGTGACCTCGCCAGGCGTCGGCTCCCAGCCAGGAGTCGCGACCTTGGTGCGGATGCCCTTTTCCGCAAAACGCTCAACCATGCGCTTGATCGCGCCTTGCGCAGGAGCGATAAACGCCGCACGGCCGCCGTCGCGGGTATGCGCGAGCAACTGGGCCATCATGGCGTCGATTTCCTTGATGTCACCACGCGGCGTCGGGCCCGGTTCATACTCGAGCGGCAGGGTCTGCGCCTCGTCGGCCATGAACATTCCAGGAGGCGCAAAGGTCCACAGCGGCAAATTCGTGTTAGCACACGTTGCTTCCAAAGACTCGTAGGAACGGTAGCTAGCGGCCTCGGTATCCAGGCCTTCAGCGGTCAAAGGACCATCCGCCCCCATGGCAGCGGCTTCCCAACCGGCAGCCAAGAATTCCGCGTCCGTGGACTCTAGATCCGCGATTCGGGTGCGAATCTTTTCCGGCGCGACCAGCAGCACGTGGGTACCCTCCGGCATGAATTCGGGAAGGGTGACCAGCGGGGCGTCGCTAAGCACCGCCAGCAGCGCCTCCATGCCGTCGGCCGGAATATGCTCACCGACCTTGGTCAAAAGCTCCACGAGGGCAGCATTGCCCGGGTGCTGCAGGGCAAAGTCTTGGGCACGCTTGGCGACGTCGTCAGTAATCGGAAGCTCACGCGCCGGGAAGATGTCCACCGCGCCGACCGCAATCTCTGGAATCGCGCGCTGGTCGGCGACGGAAAATTGCCTGATATCGGTAATTTCATCGCCCCAGAACTCCACGCGCACCGGGTAATCGAGCGTCGTGGGAAAGACGTCCAAGATGCCGCCGCGGACGGCATACTCGCCGCGCTTGGCCACCATGTCCACGTGCTTGTAGGCACGAAACTCCAGCTGTGAGACGATGGCCTCGAGCTCGATTTCCATGTCCTCGGCCAGGCTGATCGGACTGCGGCCTTCCACGTTTTTCAAGATCGGTTGGCTATATCCACGCGCTGCTGTGACGACGACGCGCAGCTTGCCTTCTGCAATGCGGTGCAGCACCTGCGCGCGGCGGCCCACGATATCCGCGCCGGGCGAAAGGCGTTCGTGTGGAAGGGTTTCCCAGGCCGGGAACTGGGCAACCTTGTCCCCCATCATCGCGGTTAGCTCCGCGGTGAGGTCCTCGGCCTCACGGCCGGTGGCGGTAACGACGAGAACGGGCGCCTGATTCGCCAGCGTGCCGATAGCCCACGGGCGCGCTTGGTCGATGCCGGTGATGTGCAGGTGTGGCTCGCCTACCTGGGTGGCAAGCCCTTTGAGTTTCGGGTCGGAAGCCGCGACCTTGAGTAGTCCGGCGAGCATCGGCGTTGCCACTTAGTTAGTTCCTCTCAGTTTTGGCTTAGCTTCCATTCCAGACAGCCCATTCCAGCACAAGTTTACGATGTGCGCAGCCACCACTTCCTTTGCCGGCTGGCGGGTATCCAGCCACCATTGGGCGGTCATCGAGACCATGCCGACTAGCGCTTGGGCATAAAGTCCTGCCAGTTTCGCGTCGAGGCCGCGGCGCTCGAAGGCGGCGCCCAAGATATAGGAGACCTGCCCCACGGAGGAATTAAGCAAAGTGGAATAGGAGCGTTCGTCGCCGGGCTTGGAGTCGCGTACGAGGATTAAGAATCCATCGGTTTCTTGCTCCACGTAGTTTAAAAGTGCGACAGTGGCTTTCTCGATGCGCTCGCGCCAGGTGCCTTCGCTAAGCGAATGCGTGATCACCTTCTCCAGGGCGAGCATCTCGCGGTCCACGATGACCGCATAGAGGCCTTCTTTTCCCCCGAAGTGCTCATAGACCACGGGCTTGGAAACGCCAGCTCGCGCCGCAATCTCCTCCACGCTGGCTCCGTCGAACCCCAGCTCGGCAAAAGCCGCTCGGCCAATCACGATCAATTGCTCGCGACGTTCGCGTCCAGTCATCCTCTGTCGAACCATGCGATCAAGCTTAGTGGGTGGCATTTGTAATTAAGGCATACGCGTCAGGTACTATTAGCAACGCACGCCTTGAGCGCGCGGTTATTCCCCATGGTGTAATCGGCAACACTACGGTTTTTGGTACCGTCATTCTAGGTTCGAGTCCTGGTGGGGAAGCCAAGGAAACTCCTGCTCACTTCGCATTTCGAAGGAGCAGGAGTTCTTTTATTTTGAGACCTCGAAAAGCCTAGGAAGTCGCAGACGGAGTCGCGTACGGGCTACGGGATGAGTCCACTACTTGCCCAGCATGTGCGCTATGCGACGCCCCAGCAGACTTCTCGAATACAAGCGCCGCCGGCTTGACGCGAACGTCGGGTTTTTCGCCCTTGTTCACCACAACCATCTGGCCCATCATGCCCTTGTCCTCGTGCAGGAGCATGTGGCAGTGGTACATGTACGGAATGGTCTTATCCGGGAAGTAGCCCAACTCCACGAGCAGCTTGGCGGTTGCCTTGGGCGGAAGATTGACGATGTCCTTCCAGCCCATCGTCGGAACCGCGATGTCCTTGCCATCGCCATAGTCATAAGACAAGACCTTGAAACGCGAATTGTGGATGTGGAAGTTGTGCGGCCAATCGCTATTTTCGTTGGTCACAGTCCATACCTCAGGCTTGTCTTCCTCGATTACGGTGTCCACGCGGGCCATGTCCATGGACTCACCGTTAATCATGAAGGTATTGAGCACGAACTCGCGCTCGGTCAGCCCCTCGGCAGACGGGACGTCGGCAGCCGCGGGATCCAAGGTTTGCGGCAGAGCTGGCACTGCAGGCGCATCCTCCCCCGGCGCGGTGATATGCAGGATGTCAAAGCTGTCCTTGAAGCCAAAGTCCGCAGAGTACTCATCTTCGGGGATGCTGAAGTTGTCCTTGCGCGGCACCGACTGCAACACCACGTCCTTGCCGGGCTCCAAGTCCACGAGGACCTCGATGCGCTCGCCTGGTCCGATGAGAAGCTCGTCAACCTCAACGGGGGCGTCGAGAAGCCCGGAGTCAGTAGCGATGACGTTAAACGGCGTCCCGTTATCCAGGGCCAGCGTGTAGAAACGCATCGAAGCGCCGTTGAGCAAACGGAGTCGAACCCGGCGCGTGGTGGCGGTGAAAGCTGCATTCGTGATGCCGTTAACCACAGGAGTAGTGCCCATGAGACCGAGAGTGCCGTCAACCTGGTGATCAAACTGGCCGTCCTCAGTGAACTTCGCATCCATAATGACCACCGGAATGTCATCCACGCCGTACTCAGAAGGAATGTCGAGCTTATCCGATACGTCGTCGTCCAAGATAAACATGCCAGCAAGTCCGCGGTATGCATGGGTTGCCGTGGCCATGTGCGGGTGCGGGTGATACCAGACGGTGGCGGCGGGTTGGGAAATCTCCCACTGTGGCTTCCAGGTCTTGCCCACCTCAATCGGCGAGTGTGGTCCACCATCGGAATAGGCCGGAAGCTTCATTCCATGCCAGTGCACGGTGGTCATTTCGACCAGGTTATTGGTGATTTCCGCGCGGACCTTTTCACCTTTGTGCGCCCGCAGCGTGGGCCCTAAGAAGGCGCCGTTGAATCCCCAAGTGCGGGTGTTGTTATTGCCCGAGATAACCTCCGAATGGCCGTCTTGGGCGGTGAGCTTGAAGACCCTTGTACCGCCATCCATCTCACCTTCTAAAAGTGGCGGAATAGGAAGGGGCCGCGGCGCCGCGTCATAGCCCACCGGGGCCGGCTGATCCTTATTCTTCGTATTGGCACAAGCCGTGATGGCCGCACCCGCCGCAGCGGCAGAAGCAGTAAACAGAGCACCTTTGAAAAAGACACGACGCGTAAAACCCATAAATACCAGAGTATTTTAGTTGGCTACTAAGCCAAACCTATTTCGGCCAATTCAGGTATTTATCACATACGCTTGATTTATGCCGATCCCAGACCAAGAAGCTCGTCCCGCCCGCCTTTTCGCATCCTCAAACGCCCTACAAGGCATCGGTGACCAATTAGTCTCCGGAAAGACCGTCCTGCCCTGGCTCTTTGCACAGCTGGGCGTCCCGCACTTTTTTACCGCACTACTGGTGCCTATCCGAGAGTCTGGCTCCATGCTCCCGCAGGCCGCACTGACCCCGTGGGTAACTTCCCGTCCGACCCGCAAGAAGCTATGGGTGTGGGGCTCGGTCGTTCAAGGCATTAGCGCCCTCGTGATTGCAGGTGCCGCAGCGGTATTTGAAGGTTGGGTTCTCGGCACGATAACCATCGCTGCGCTTGCCGTGCTTTCTGTTTTCCGCGCTTTGTGCTCGCTGACGGGAAAAGACGTCCAAGGCCGGACCATTTCTAAAGGCAGCCGCGGTGAGGTGACGGGGCTTGCTGCTCAAGCATCGGGCGCGGTAACCCTACTCGTTGGCCTTGTGCTCGCGTTCTTGGGCCAGCTTCCGCCGCTGGGGCTTGCCGCAGTTCTCGGTGGTGGTGCGCTGAGTTGGTTCGTTGCGGCAGCGATATTCTCCTCCATCGATGAGCCCGTTCCGGATGAAGCAGAAACCGCGGCCGCCAAAAAGAATGCATCCGAGGGCCCTCACTGGTGGAGCGATACCTGGAAGCTATATACCTCCGACGAAGATTTCCGCCGCTTTGTTAACGTGCGCGCCCTTTTGCTAGTGACTGCGCTATCAACCACCTTCATCGTCACGCTTTCCCATCAAAGCGGCACCACGGTGCTCAGCGGACTCGCGGGCTTCGTGCTTGCTTCTGGCCTTGCCAACCTGGTGGGTGGAAAAATTTCCGGCATCTGGTCGGATCGCTCTTCCCGATTGGTGATGTCGTGGGCGTCGGTTGCGGCATCGCTGACCCTAATGCTCGTGGTCGCTTGTGCTCATTGGGCGCCAACCTGGGTTTGTGCTTGGGCTTTGCCGCTGGGGTTCTTTTTGGTCAACCTCGCGCACACGGGCATCCGCGTCGCGCGTAAGACTTACATCGTGGACATGGCAGGTGGCGATAAACGCACCTTTTATGTCGGTGCGGCCAACACGATGATGGGCGCAATCTTGCTTGTTGTAGGCGCAATCTCCGCAGTCATTTCCCTTGCCGGGCCTACCGCTGCCCTGCTTTTCTTGGCTGCACTCGGCTTCATCGGAGCTTGGCGCGCCAGGATGCTGCGTGAGGTCTCTGCCTAGTTCGTAGCAAACCAGCGCCGAACTGGGGTGCGCTTTATCCCCCAATAATTACGTGGGGCGTTAAGATGTGGGACATTACTCCCTAAATAAGACTCGACGACAGGAGAACGAAGAAACTCGTGGCTGATACAACTAAGTGCGCCATTGTTGTTCTAGCAGCGGGCGCTGGCACCCGAATGAAATCCGCAAAGCAAAAGACTTTGCACGAAATCGGCGGCCGCCCGCTCATCGGGCACGCGCTGCATGCTGCGGCTGGTATGCACCCGGAGCACCTCGTCGCCGTCGTCGGCCACCAGCGCGAGCAGGTCTCTCCTGCCATTGAGGCCATCGCCGCAGAACTGGGAACCGAGGTCTCCCAGGCAGTGCAGGAAGAACAAAACGGCACCGGCCACGCAGTGCAGTGCGGTCTCGAGCCACTCCCCGACTTCGATGGCACCGTCATCGTCACCAACGGTGACGTCCCCCTTCTTCGCACTGAGACCATCCGCGGGCTTTTCGACGCCCACGTTACCGCCGGCAACGCCGTGACGGTTCTGTCGATGCAGCTTGCTGACCCAACCGGTTATGGCCGCATCGTCCGCGGCGCAGACGGCA
This sequence comes from Corynebacterium sp. HMSC036D03, assembly GCF_001836185.1. NCBI lineage: Bacteria > Bacillati > Actinomycetota > Actinomycetes > Mycobacteriales > Corynebacteriaceae > Corynebacterium > Corynebacterium sp. HMSC036D03. The sequence continues at coordinate 105,448 of NZ_KV827718.1, read as the reverse complement.
ATGTCGAAGCCATCGTTGAGCAGAAGGATGCAGCAAGCGAGCAGCTTTCCATCAACGAGGTCAACTCCGGCGTATTCGCTTTCGACGGCGCAATTCTGCGCGACGCCCTAACCAAGCTCGATTCCAACAACGCCCAGGGCGAGCTCTACATCACTGACGTTTTGGAGATCGCCCGCACCGCAGGCCACAACGTCGGCGCGCACATTGCTGCCGACGCCGGCGAGCTGGCAGGCGTCAATGACCGCGTCCAGCTCGCCGCAGCTGGACGCGAGCTCAACCGCCGCACGGTGGAAGCCGCCATGCGCGGCGGTGCCACCATCGTCGACCCTGCCACCACCTGGATTGGCGTTGACGTCACCATTGGCTGCGACGTTCTCATCCACCCGGGCACCCAGCTGTGGGGCAAGACTCACATCGCTGATGGCACGGAAATCGGCCCGGACACCACCCTGACCGATATGCAGGTCGGCGAGGGCGCCAAGGTCATCCGCACCCACGGTTCCGAGTCTGTGATTGGCGCTAACGCCAACGTCGGCCCGTTTACCTTCATCCGCCCGAAGACCGAGCTCGGCGAAGGCGGCAAGCTCGGCGGCTTCGTCGAGGCGAAGAATGCCCAGATCGGGCGCGGTTCCAAGGTGCCGCACCTGACCTACATCGGCGACGCCACCGTGGGCGAGGAATCCAACATCGGCGCTTCTTCCGTATTCGTCAACTACGACGGTGTTAACAAGCATCACACCGTAATCGGCAGCCATGTGCGCACCGGATCTGACACGATGTTTATCGCACCAGTCAATGTCGGTGACGGCGCTTATTCCGGGGCGGGTACAGTTATCAAGGAAGATGTTCCTGCGGGAGCACTCGTAGTCTCCGGTGGCAAGCAGCGCAACATCGAAGGCTGGGTTCAAAAGAAGCGTCCGGGCACTCCGGCAGCAGAAGCTGCCGCCCGCGCACAGGACAACAACAAGTAAGGGGAATTACCGCCCATGACTGGCAAGGTAACCGGCAGCAGCAAGAATATGAAGCTCTTTTCTGGGCGTGCACACCCAGAATTGGCTGAAGCTGTTGCCAAGGAACTGAAGACGGACCTCGTTCCAACCACCGCTCGTGACTTTGCAAACGGTGAGATCTTCATCCGCTTCGAAGAGTCTGTCCGTGGTGCCGACTGCTTCGTTATGCAGTCCCACAGCCAGCCGCTGAACAAGTGGCTGATGGAGCAGCTCATCATGATCGATGCGCTCAAGCGCGGCTCTGCCAAGCGCATCACCGCTATCCTGCCGTTCTACCCATACGCACGTCAGGATAAGAAGCACCGCGGCCGCGAGCCGATCTCCGCTCGCCTCGTTGCTGACCTGCTGCAGGCAGCGGGCGCAGACCGCATCGTTTCTGTTGACCTGCACACTGACCAGATCCAGGGATTCTTCGACGGCCCGGTCGATCACATGCACGCAATGCCGATCCTCGTGGACTACATCAAGTCCAAGTACTCCCTGGATAACCTCGCTGTGGTTTCCCCGGATGCTGGCCGCGTCAAGGTGGCTGAGAAGTGGGCGCATGAGCTTGGCGACGCCCCACTGTCCTTCGTTCACAAGACCCGTTCCACCGAGGTTGCTAACGAGACCGTATCTAACCGCGTTGTCGGTGAGGTCGAGGGCAAGGACTGCATCCTTCTGGATGACATGATCGATACCGGCGGAACCATCGCTGGCGCAGTTCGTGTCCTGAAGGAAGCAGGCGCGAAGTCCGTCGTCATCGCTTGTACCCACGGCGTCTTCTCCGATCCGGCACGTGAGCGTCTGTCCGAGTGCGGCGCTGAGGAAGTCATCACCACTGATACCCTTCCGCAGTCCACCGAGGGCTGGTCCAACCTGACCGTTCTTTCGATTGCTCCACTGCTGGCTCGTACCATCCACGAGATCTTCGAAAACGGCTCCGTAACCACGCTCTTCGAGTCGAACTAAGCACTTAATAAGCAGCACATAAAAGACCGTCCAGCACACGGCTGGGCGGTCTTTTCCATTTCCACAAACAGAAATGAATGAACCTGTGCTACGACTTGCATGTCGGCAACGGATACCGCACCACAATGAAAGGACATAATGATATGACCTACAATGCGAACTATTTCTCTGGGGAAAGCAAATACAGCAAAGGTGTCGCAGCTGTGCTGTGCGTCCTTGGTCTCTTCCTTGTGGCTGGTCTTCACCGCATATATGTAGGAAAGATCGGAACTGGTCTGCTCTGGCTCTTCACAGGGGGACTCTTCTTAGTGGGAACCATCGTGGATCTCATTATGATCGCCTCAGGGGAATTCAAAGACAAGAGCGGATACAAGCTACTCTCCTAAACAGAACACAAGGAACCTCCACCTAAATTGATCCAGGTGGAGGTTCCTTGTGTTGTTGTTCTGCTTGTTACATCTTAAGGTATTTCCGCCTGCGCAATTGGACAGCCTGCATGAGCTTATCTCCATGAAGATCTGGTGGAATAGCGTCGATAGCCTCGCTAAGGTGACAGGCAGCGCGCGTAGCGAGGCCGATGATTCCAATGACTTTTCGGCCGAGGACTACGAAGTTGACGAAGACTGGGGCGTTGTCGGCGAAGAAGAGCAGAAGTAACTTGCCTGCTCTCGGCGCTGCGTGTTAGGATTCTCGCTGTCTCGGCGAGGGCTGCCCAGAATTGGAAAGCCGTTATCGACGCGATTAGAAGTTATTTCACACGTTTTAAGCCTGCGATGACTCGACCAAGACGACCATCGGCAGGCTTTCGCCGTTTTCGAACTCGCTAAAGTCTCGCCGCACCAATCTTTGACACTAGGAGTTTTACTATGGCAAACACCCGCCCAGTATTGAAGGCAGAAGTACGTAACGAGTTCGGCAAGGGCTTCGCTCGCCGCCTGCGCGTTGCTGGCAAGGTCCCAGGCGTTGTCTACGGCCACGGCGTTGACGTTCTGCACTTCGCTGTTGACCGTCTCGAGCTGACCGCACTGGTTCGCGCACACGGCATCAACGCTGTTTTCGAGCTCGAGCTCGAGGGCGAGCAGCACCTCGTCATGGTCAAGCACGTTGACCAGAACGTTCTGACCCTAGACATCGACCACGTCGACCTGCTTTCCATCAAGCGCGGCGAGAAGGTTGAGGTTGAGGTTCCGGTTGTTCTCGAGGGCGAGAGCGCACCGGGCACCATGTCCGTTCAGGATGCTGACGTCCTCCTCGTTGAGGCAGACGTTCTGAACATCCCAGAGGAGATCTCCGTTTCCATCGAGGGCCTCGAGGACGGCACTGTCATCACCGCTGGCGACGTCACCCTGCCAGAAGGCACCACCCTGGTTGCAGATGCAGAGACCGTCATCGCTTCCATCTCCCTGCCTGAGGTTGACGAAGAGCTCGAGGAAGCTGCTGAGGCTGCTGAGGAAGGCGGCGCTGAGGCTGGCGCTGAATCCGCTGAGGAATCCTCTGAGGAATCCGCAGAGTAATTTAGAGTTTCACGCTCTTTTTACGCACATTCGCCCGCACTGGCCATCGTGGTCGGCGCGGGCGTTTGCCCGTTTTCACGCCAAGGGGCGCTCTTTCGCACCTGCATGAGACAATGGCTTAGTGACTGATTATCTCATCGTCGGCCTGGGCAATCCGGGCCCCAAATATGCCGGAACCCGCCACAACATCGGTTTCGATGTTGTCGATGAATTAGCTAACGACAACTTCACCAGCTTTTCAGTGCATAAAAAGACCAACACCGAAGTTGCCGAAGTTCGCCTTGGCTCGACCAAGTTATTCCTTGCCAAGCCGCGTTCTTTCATGAACCTCTCTGGTGGCCCCATCAAGGCACTCCTCCAGTACTTTTCGCTATCTCCTGCAAACCTCATCGTGGTCCACGATGAGCTGAAGCTGGAATTCGGCGTCGTCAAGCACCGCGTCGGCGGTGGCGACCACGGGCACAATGGCCTGCGCTCCACCACCAAGTCTCTGGGTACCAAGGATTATCAGCGGCTTTCCGTAGGCATCGGACGCCCACCGGGTCGAATGGATCCCGCAAGCTTCGTGCTTAAACCGTGGGCAAAGAAAGAGCAAGCGGACATCCCCATCATCTGCGCAGACGCAGCGCAAGAAATCACCCGCATCGCGTCCGCGAGTTAGCTGTGCTTGCCGACGCCGCTCCAGTTGCGGGGTGGCATAAGCTGCTTTAGGGTCTGGGCTATGACAGTTTTGGGGGAACTGGCCAGCACGTTAAGTCGGGGCATGGATATTGTCGAAGAAGCCGTGGGCAAGACAGCGAGTGAGATCGCTAGTCTCGGGGTGCCCGATGCTCTGGCAATAGACCTTGCAGCCCTCGCTGAGTCCTTCGCGCCCAGTAACTCTTTTCAGCGCTTGCGCCGTGAAACCATGGAACGCGGGCGTGCGCACTCCCTTACTACGCTCCTTGCGGTGGAAAAGCAGGCCCGCAAGCTGCGCACGGAGACCGAACGGTGGCGCGTGCGCCATACGGCTTTGGCCACGGCCGGTGATACGAGGGTCGTCGAGAAGAAAGCCCGCGAGTTGGTTGCTGCACGCTCACCTCGCCGCGAACGCAAGCCTGGGATACGCCTTGCCCAGCATCCCGATGGCCAAGCTACCCTGACTATTTGCGGCCCCTCCGCCGACCTCACCGATATGCGCGACAGCCTTGACTGCAGCAGCGCTGAATCTGCACTCGCAGGGCTAAAGCAACGCTGGTTCGGCGAAGGAAACCCTAGTCAGCCAGCTATTTCTGTCATGTTGGTAACAAACATGGAAAACTACGCGCGGGCTTTGGAAGGCCACGAAGTCTGGTTCCAATTAAGCAATGGCGCGCTCATCTCCTCAACTGAACTGGCAACCCGGAACATCCTTGATCACGGCTTCCACGTACTCATGCATCCTGTGCATGGTCCTGTGAACCTACACCGAGTCTCGCGTTTTGCCTCCACCAAGCAGCGGCTTATGGCTACTGCGGAAAACCCGCGCTGTACCTGGCTCGGCTGCAAAAAGGGCGCGAACGATTGCCAAGTCCACCATCTAAAGGCCTGGCGCCATGGCGGCGAAACATCCGCGGAAAACCTCACCATGGCCTGCCAGTATCACAATGCCGTCAATGACGACGACACCGCCGGCGGGCGCGGATGGCTCGAGCGGCATGGCACAGTCTATTGGGTTCCGCCCAGCGGCTGGTACATCCCACCTTGGACAGATAAATCTCCGCCGCCGCTTAACTCGCCGCTGCCGGATTGGTTGGAAGAAGAACGCACCTACCTCGACGAAGAGCTGAGCAATTTCTCAGAACACGCTACTTAGCTCGCGAAGCAAGCTGTCTAGCCCGCCCACGGGCCAGATTCGCATGCCTTAAAGCTTCTCCCCGGCTTTTGCGCCAAGCTTCCTGCAACTCCGCGTAGACTTTCCGACATGAAACTTGCCACCTTGCGAACCCAGTTTGGCACCACTGCGATCCGCATCGACGGCCCCGGCGTGGGCGTGGAGCTCGACTTTGACGACGTCGGCCAGCTCCTGCAGGCCGAGGATTGGTGCAAGTCCGCGCAGCTTTCTGGCGAGCCGATTGCTTTCCGCGAGCAGGACTTAGCGCCCGTCATCCCGACGCCGTCGAAGATTATCTGCGTGGGCGTCAATTACGCCAAACATGCGCGTGAGATGGGGCGTGAGCTGCCTGAGCAGCCTACCTTGTTCATTAAGTTTCCGGAGGCGCTCACCGGCCCCTACGACGATATCTATGTCCCCGACTGGGCCACGAGCAAGCTCGACTATGAGGGCGAACTCGCCGTGGTTATCGGCTCTCGTGCGCACAATGTTGCGATGGCAGACGCGCTCGAACACGCCGCAGGCTACGCCGTGATGAATGATTACACGCTGCGGGATTTCCAGCGGCGTACCACTCAATTCCATGCCGGCAAATCTTTCTACCGCACTGCTGGATTCGGTCCATGGCTGACCACTTCTGATGAGTGGGCACCCGGCGGCAACGCGCGCATTACCACCACCGTCGATGGCGAGGTGCGCCAGGCAGATAACACCGATGACCTGATTTTCTCCGTCGCAGAGCTCATCGCGTTCTGCTCAAAGCTGTACCCGCTTAATCCCGGCGACGTCATCGTAACCGGCACGCCCGAGGGCGTGGGATTTGCGCGTGAGCCACAGGCTTTTATTCAGGACGGCCAAACCGTCCGCATTGAGGTCGAAGGCTTAGGAGCTATCGAAAACACCACGCACTACGGCGAAGCGCCTTCTGGCTGCGGGCCCGAGTGCACGTGTGGTTAATTACTATGCTTGTGCATAATTGCCCTGGATTTATTACCTATCTTCGCAGATAGCGGGCTAAAGTTAAATGCATGAGCAAGAAATCCAAAACCGCCCCTGCCAAGCTCGATAAGGAAGCTTACGAGGAAGAACTCAAGCGCCTGCAGGCCGAACTCGTCGAGATGCAGCAGTGGGTTGTAGAAACCGGTGCCCGCATCGTCATTATCATGGAAGGTCGCGACGCTGCGGGTAAGGGCTCTGCTATCAAGCGCATCACCCAGTACCTCAACCCCCGCACCTGCCGCATCGAAGCTCTGCCTAAACCCACCGACCGTGAGGCCGGCCAGTGGTACTTCCAGCGCTACATCGAAAAGCTTCCGACCGCGGGCGAAATAGTCATTTTTGACCGCTCCTGGTATAACCGCGCCGGCGTCGAGCGAGTCATGGGCTTTTGCTCCCAACAGGAATACGTCCGCTTCTTGCACCAGGCGCCCCAGCTCGAAAACATGCTCGTTGAAGACGGCATTATTCTGCTGAAGTACTGGTTCTCCGTCTCTGACGAAGAGCAGATCGCGCGCTTTAAGTCCCGCCGCAACGATCCGCTGCGTCGCTGGAAGCTCTCTCCCATGGATCTGCAGTCCATCACCCGCTGGGAGGACTACTCCCGTGCAAAGGACGAGATGTTCGTCCACACCGATACCCCGAACGCTCCGTGGTACACCGTTGAATCTGAAGACAAAAAACGCTCTCGTATCAACGTCATCAACCACATCCTAAAGACGGTTCCGTATCAGCACGTCGAGCAGGTGGTTCCGGAGATTCCGGAGCGCCCAGCTGAAAGCGGCGAGGAATACCAGCGCCCGCCGCGCGATGAGTTCGCCTACGTCCCCGATGTGGCCGCCGAACTTGAGCGCGACAAAGTTGCTGCGCGCAAGTCCGAAGGCAAAAAGCACAAGGGCAAGAAGAAAAAGAAGACCGGGAAGCACAAGTCAGACAAGTAGTCATCCCCGGCAACCGCTATCCCGCCCGCTACGAGTTAACCCGTGGCCGCGGGGCGCGCACGGCAAGCACAAGGTATGCCACTGCGATGAGGACGAAGTCCGCTGCGCATATCGCCGCCCACCACTGCCTGGTATCCAAACCATCCACGAACCAGTGCGGCCCGATGAAGGTAAACAGCATCGTCGCGATCAACACGAGTGTAGCGCCCGGCACCCCACCGCGGGCCCAGCGCACGAGCTGCGGGATAAGCAGCACCGGCAACCAAACCCAGTGGTGCGACCAGCTCACCGGGGAGATAAGAAGTGCTACAAGCGAGTTGAGTCCTAGCAGCGCCACCATGTCGTCGCGGTGTCGCCACATGGCCACCGCGACGACGCAGAAAACCACCAGCGACGCGCCGACCCACAGGCCGTGGCCCTCCCCTGGCCCGAGGGCACGCTCAACGACGCCGCGGAGAGATTGATTGCCCACGTAATCGATTCCACCGATCCGGGTCGGATCGCCCAAGGTATGCGTCCAGTATTCGCGGGAGTCGGCCGGCAAGACGAGTGCTGCCAACAGCGTCGCTGCAATTCCGGTCGCTACGGACATCGCCGCAGCCTTAAATTGCCGGGTGATAAGGAAATACAGGCCAAAGACCGCAGGAGTAAGCTTGATGGCCGCCGCAAGTCCCACGCCCCACCCACGGAGACTGCGGCGACCAAAGACATCGGCGAGCACGAGAAACATCAGCACGATGTTGATCTGGCCAAACATGAGGGTCTGCCGCACGGGTTCTGTCACCAAGGCCAACGCAAGCAGCCCGGTGCTCAGCCACCCTTTGCTGCCACCGAGATACTCAGCAAGCCCCAGCATGTCCACGATACGGTGAATGCACCACCAGAGCGCCGCGGTTGATACTGCGAGCATGATAACCGCTGCGACCGAGTGCGGCAGAAGCGACAACGGGGCAAAAAGCATTGCGGCCAACGGCGGATATGTAAAAGGCAAATGCGCCCCACGCACATCGAAGCCGTCGTCGTAGAGCGACTGGCCTGTCAGCACCGCGCGACCGCCTGCAGCGTAGACATCAAGATCGATGTAATACCGGAGGTGAAAACCTCGTAATACTGATGGTGCCAGCGCCGCGCACAACGCAATAATAATGACAAGCCTTCCCCAAGGCGTACCGATCAGCCATTGCCCGGCGTTTATCCACCGAGACGCAGGAGATTGATTGCTACCAGCATTTTCAGCTATTTCAGCGCTTTGGGCACGGTGTGGTTGCGAATGCCTGGGTTTAGATTTCACATCGAAACATCCTAAAACTCAGCCGTGGATACACGTAGTCGAACAACCCACTCAGGGGTACGTGCGCCCTAGCACTACAACCCGATCCCATGCCTGCCTAAACAAAGACCCCTGGAGCCACACCGAAAATGTGGCCCCAGGGGTGGGTAGCGCTTAATCTGCGCGAAAAGGCTTAGAGCTCGTGTGCCTCAACGCGAGCCGGGAATACGCGAGGACGTGCGCCTGCGATGTCCTCGACGATGCGAATTACCTGGTTGGAGTAGCCGAACTCGTTGTCGTACCAGACATAGAGAACCAGGTGCTTGCCGGAAGCGATGGTTGCCAGGCCGTCGACAATGCCGGCGTGGGTGGAGCCGACGAAGTCAGAGGAGACAACCTCCGGAGAAGCAATGTAAGAAATCTGCTGGCGCAGGTCAGAGTGCAGGGAAACGTTGCGCAGGAAGTTGTTGACCTCGTCGCGCTCGACTTCCTTCTCCAGCTCCAGGTTCAGCACTGCCATGGAAACGTCCGGGGTAGGAACGCGGATAGCGTTACCGGTCAGCTTGCCCTCAAACTCCGGAACAGCCTTGGAGACTGCCTTCGCAGCACCGGTCTCGGTGAGAACCATGTTGAGACCAGCTGCGCGGCCACGACGGTCACCCTTGTGGAAGTTATCAATCAGGTTCTGGTCATTGGTAAAGGAGTGAGCGGTCTCCACGTGGCCGTGGACAACGCCGTAACGATCATTGATGACCTTAAGAACAGGGGTGATGCCGTTGGTGGTGCAGGATGCGGCAGACAGGATCTTGTCAGAATCCTCGATGGTGTCATCGTTGATGCCGTAGACGATGTTCTTCAGATCGCCCTTGCCCGGTGCGGTCAGCAGCACGCGGTCGATGCCCTTGGACTGCAGGTGCTGCTCCAGGCCAGCGCGGTCACGCCATACGCCGGTGTTATCAACCAGGATGGCATTGTTGATGCCGTAAGCGGTGTAGTCGATATCAGCCGGGTCGTTGGCGTAGATCATCTGAATCTTGGTGCCGTTTGCCCAGATAACGTCGTTTTCTTCATCCACAGCGATGGTGCCGTTGAAAGCACCATGAACGGAGTCGCGGCGCAGCAAGGAGGCACGCTTGAAGATATCGCCGTCGCCCTTCTTGCGGGCAACGATGGCACGCAGACGGACGCCGCCGTATGCAGCCTCACGAGCGATCAGGATGCGGGCCAGCAGTCGGCCGATGCGGCCAAAGCCGTAGAGCACAACGTCGGTGCATTCCTTATCAACAGCAGCGCCAACCAGGTCGCAGAGTTCCTGCTCCAGGTAGTCGCGCAGGTTGTTGGCGTCAGACTCAGAGTAGCCAGAAGCCAGGCGGCCCAGGTCGATGGAGGCAGAGCCCAGGTTCATGTCGCACAGTTCCTTCAGGATAGGAAGGGTCTCTGCGGTGGAAAGTTCGCGCTTTGCAATACGGCGTGCGTAGCGGTGCGCCTTCATGATGTCGATGTCCGTTACGCCATTCAAGTTGCGGCCGTAGATGGTGGCAACAACGTTGTTGGTGCGGTGCAGTTGGTGGATCAGCGGGATCATTTCCTGAGCAAGCTCAAGGCGCTCGTTCCAGTCAGCGTGTCCAACCTGTGCGTTCGCAGTCACGTGTTCTTTTCCTTTACTCGTCATGGGGGTAAACCAACATTCAACCGTAAATATTAACGCCTAGTGTTGCCCGTTTTGGCATAGACACCGCAGGATTTCCGCCACACTACCCCCGTTTATTTTCTCCACCTGCTCCCCCACCAGGCAATAGGCCACTGCAGCATCCTTTTCTTGGCGGCGTGGTTTCAAGATCGGATTCAAGAAGGGGTACATCGGGGGCATTTTTGGGTGGGCCCGAGTGAACTCAGTTTCCAGCCCACGGGCAAAGCGGCCGGAAAACGCGCGAGTGGATACGCTCTTGCCGCCGCCTGCGAGAAGCTCGCGATTAAAGGTGCTGGTTCCAGCCTCCTCGGCCAGCAAGAAGGCCGAACCACAGCTGGCTGCTTCAACGCCTGGCCATGAAAGGGCTTGTGCAACGTCTTCGGATGTACGCAGCCCACCTGCGACAATCAGCGGAAGAGGGGCGTCGCTAAGCGCGGCGTAAACTGCCGCCACCAGCTCCGGCAGCGGGCGCCAATCCGGCTCCGCTTCGGCATCCCAGACCCCGCGGTGCCCGCCAGCCTCAGGACCCTGCACACACAACGCATCTACCCCAGCTTTTGCAGCAGCGATAGCTTCTTCCGGCGAAGTAACCGTGGTCCAAGCCTCCGCTCCCGCAGCGTGGATACGGCTAATCTCGCCAAGACTAAAGGTACCGAACATGGACCACAGCACCGCCGCGCCGCCATCTAGCGCTAGCTGGAGCTTGTCCTCCCATCCGTTGGAATAGTCGACGCTAGGAACCTCCACGCCTTCTGATTCCGCCATAGCGCGCACCGCCGCCATCGAGTCTTCACCCAGCGGCTTCTGCGGACAGAAAAGGTTGACCCCGAAATGCTCACCCTCGCAGGCCTCAATCTGTTCCCGCGCCGCTTCGAGGGAAGCAGTGCCCAATGCCAAAGCACCAAAGGAGCCGGCTGCCGATGCCGCCAGAACGCTGCGCGGGGTCGTGGGTCCCCCGGCCATGGGGGCGGGAAGTACTCTGGTCTTTAAGCTTTCAAGTAGTGTGCTCATCTCGCCCAGACTAGGCAAAGGATGCGCGCAAGCTATTCTTTACTCCCCACATTAAGGTGTGTTCTATGTCTTCCCTCGGCGCAACCATCAAGGAATTTTTGCAGCAGCTTCGCTCTTCGGCGGGTTCTAAAGCAAGTACTGTGAAGGAGGGGCTTCACCGGAACACAGCACGCCAGAAGCAGGCTCCCCTGCTGGAAGTTTCTGACCTTTCTGGCCAATGGCTCGTGGTGGGCCTTGGCAACCCTGGCGCGCAGTACGCCGCGACGCGCCACAACGTGGGCTACATGGCAGTCGATGACCTTTTAGCCGATTCCGGAGATATCCTGCAGCCGGTTAAGGGCCATAAATTGTCCGCGGCGCAGGTAATGGTGGGTGATATTGCCGTAGTCGTTGCCCGTTGCGCAACTTTTATGAACTTGTCTGGTGACCCGATCGCTCCCTTCGCAGAGGAATTACAGATTCCAGCGGAGCGCATCATCGTAATTCATGATGAGCTCGATTTGCCAGCGCATAAGATTCGCATCAAGGTAGGCGGCAATGAAAACGGCCACAACGGGTTGAAGTCCTTGAGCGAACGCTTGGGAACCCGCGAGTACCCTCGCATTCGCATCGGTATTGCCCGCCCGCCGAAGGGCACATCCATTCCGGATTATGTCCTGGGGCCGGTGGATTCCGGTACTGGTTTCGACGCCGCAATCGCCACGGCTGCCGACGCCGTGGGGCTCATCGTTTCCCGCGGCATTCAATTCGCGCAGAATGAGATTCATTCCCGCAAGTAACCCACCAGAGAAAGCTCATAACCCCTAAGCTTTAATTCATGAGCCACGACCCACAAACCATCGTCATCACTGGTGCCTCTGACGGCATCGGCGCTGCAGCAGCCCGCGTGCTCCGCGCTCAACGCCCGCAGGATCACCTGGTGCTGGTTGGCCGTAATCCCGAAAAGACCAAGGCTGTGGCAGAAAGCGTGGGGGCTTCCTTCCACCTGGCGGACTTTGAGTCTTTGGGCCAGGTGCGCCGCTTGGCAGAAGAATTAGGTGAGCTCGAGGAGATTCACGCGTTGGGAAACAATGCAGGCGGGATCTTCGATGGCCCCTTCACCACGGCAGATGGATTTGAACGCACGTGGCAGGTTAACGTGGTGGCGCCTTTCCTGCTGACTTCCTTGCTGCGGGAGAAGCTGCGCAAAACGGATGCCACCATCGTGCAAACCGCTTCGGTGGCTAACTTCTTGATGTCTGCATTCGATCCGGGCGATCCAAATACCTTCCAGAAGTTCACCGCAGAGCGTGCCTACGGCAACGCCAAGCTGGGCGATATTTTGCTTACGCAGTATCTCCACGCTCATGGGATGACTTCCGTGGCCTTCCACCCCGGCGTCTTGGCAACCAACTTTGCACGGTCATCGCAGACCCGCACGAGCAAGTTCTACACCGGCGCCATCTCCAAGTACTTTGGAAAAGCCCAGGCCGGCGGCGAGAGCCTTGCATATTACCTCACTGGCACGCCGGGCGTGCACTTTGAGTCTGGCCAGTATTTCAACAGCAAGCGCAAGCCGGGCATGCGTCGACCGATGGCCAAGAAGGCAAGCGTTGCTCGCCGCATCTTCGATGACTTGGGCGAGCAACTTGGCGTGGACTGGAATTAATTGCTGCGGCGCGATTCCAGCACTTTAGGTCAAGACCGCTAAACTTACGCGCATGAGTATTGCCTCCGAAGCCACCCGCCGTCGTACATTTGCCGTCATCGCCCACCCGGACGCCGGTAAATCCACCCTTACGGAGGCGCTGGCGTTGCATGCGCACATCATTAATGAAGCAGGTGCCGTGCACGGCAAGGGAAACCGTAAAGCCACGGTCTCTGACTGGATGGAGATGGAAAAGGACCGCGGTATCTCCGTAGCTTCTTCTGCCCTCCAGTTCGAGTACGCCCCGGAGGGCCATACGGGTGAGCCTTACATGATCAACCTGGTCGATACCCCGGGCCACGCGGACTTCTCGGAGGATACCTATCGCGTTCTTACTGCGGTTGATGCCGCAGTCATGCTTATCGACGCCGCGAAGGGCCTGGAGCCACAGACCCTCAAGCTCTTCCGTGTGTGCAAGGCCCGCGGTTTGCCGATTGTTACGGTTATCAATAAGTGGGACCGTGTCGGCCGCGAACCGCTGGAGCTCGTGGACGAGATCGTCAACGAGATTCAGCTACAGCCCACCCCGCTGTACTGGCCGGTCGGCATCGCTGGTGACTTCCGTGGCTTGGCGCACATCAATGAAGACGGCGAAGCGGATAACTACATCCACTTCATCCGTACTGCGGGTGGCTCGACCATCGCACCGGAGGAGCATTACGATCCGAGCGGCGCTGAGGCCAAGGAAGGTGATGCCTGGGAGACCGCCGTCGAGGAAGCAGAGCTACTGGCTGCCGACGGCGCGCTGCATGACCAGGAGCTATTCGAGCAGTGCGTTACTTCCCCGCTGATCTTTGCCTCCGCAATGTTGAACTTCGGCGTGCACCAGATTCTCGATACCCTCTGCGCCATCGCCCCGGCCCCGCGCTCGCGCGATTCCGATCCGAAGGCAATCGAGGCGTCCGGCGGCGCCAACGCAGCCATCGACGAGGTCCGCGAGGTCACCGATGACTTCTCCGGCGTCATCTTCAAAGTGCAGGCGGGCATGGACCGCAAGCACCGCGATAACTTGGCATTCATGCGCGTGGTCTCCGGCGAGTTCGACCGCGGCATGCAGGTCACCCACGCCCAATCCGGCCGCAGCTTCTCCACGAAGTACGCGCTGACTGTCTTCGGCCGCACGCGCGACACCATCGACACCGCCTACCCGGGCGACATCGTGGGCCTCGTCAACGCCGGTTCCCTGGCACCTGGCGATACCATCTACTCTGGCAAGAAGGTGCAGTTCAAGCCGATGCCGCAGTTCGCACCGGAGGCATTCCGCATTCTACGTGCGAAGTCTTTGGGCGATTACAAGGCCTTCCGTAAGGGCTTGGATCAGTTGGCTGCTGAGGGCGTCGTCCAGATCCTGCGCAATGAGGCCCGTGGCGACGCAGCTCCGGTGATGGCTGCGGTGGGTCCCATGCAGTTCGAGGTCATGCAGGCGCGCATGGAAGTGGAATACAACGTGGAAACCGTCACGGAGCCCATCCCGTATTCCGTTGCCCGTCGCACCGACGCCGAGTCCGCCTCTGAGCTCGGCCGCCAGCGTGGCGTGGAAATCTTTACCCGCACTGACGGCGAACTAATCGCCCTCTTCGGCGATAAGTGGAAGCTAGCTTTCATTGAGAAGGAGCACCCGGAGCTGACCATGGAGCCACTCGTCGCAGACTAGCTCTTCCCTCAGCGTAGATGTCAAAATCTCGTTAAGACCCAGATGTAGCGGTGCCGATGGGTGCTTTTATACATCCATGGCATTCGACATTATTTTGACGCTTGCCACCATTGTGCTGTTCGTTATCATTCAATGGATAGCTCAGGTGGTGGATAAGCTATGACCTGGGAACTTACTGTAGGCGCGATTCTAGGGATCGCGGCCGTCATCTATTTGCTCATCGCTCTGTTGCACCCTGAGGACTTCTCATGACCGGGGTTATCGGCGGGTATATCCCGTTCGTCGCGGTATTCACGCTCCTCGCCGTGCTGTACGTCCCACTGGGCGGGTACATGGCAAAGGTTTTCACAGGAGCCAACGATCTCAAGATAGAGAAGGCCATCTACAAGGTGTTGGGGGTAGATTCTTCCGCCCGGCAAACTTGGCGCCGCTACGCCGGTAGCCTCTTGGCCTTCTCCATGTTTTCGATCATTGTCTTGTACCTACTGCAACGCCTCCAGCAGTACTTGCCGTGGGCGCACGGCATGGGCCCAGTAGATCCGGACCAAGCGTGGAATACTGCGGTCTCGTTTACAACCAATACCAACTGGCAGTCCTACTCCGGTGAAACTGCGATGTCGCAGCTGACGCAGATGCTCGGCATGACGGTCCAAAACTTCGTCTCCGGTGCCGTAGGCATTTCCGTCGCTGCTGCGCTTATCCGAGGGTTCGCGGCCCGTAACGGCGACGGGCGCATCGGTAACTTTTGGGTGGATCTTACCCGCGTCTGTCTGCGCATCCTCCTGCCCATGGCAACCTTGGGCGCGCTGTTTCTCATGACCCAGGGAGTCATCCAAAACCTGCAACCCCCGGAGACTTTTACCACAGTTACCGGCGCTACCCAGACCATCCCCGGCGGCGCTGTGGCCTCCCAAGAAGTCATCAAGGAACTGGGTACCAACGGTGGCGGATACTTCAATGCGAACTCGGCCCACCCGTTCGAGAACCCGACCGTGTGGTCCAACGCCCTGGAAATCTTCCTCATCCTTGTCATTCCGGTGTCTCTCACTCGCACATTCGGTCTCATGGTCCGCGATACCCGCCAGGGCTACGCCATTCTTTCCGCCATGGCGGTGTTGTACTTCCTGTCACTCGCTTCCGTCACCGCCCTCGAGGCCACTGCTTCCGGCGCTATCGGCGGCGGCATGGAAGGTCGCGAAATGCGGCTTGGTACCATCCCGTCTGCGCTGTTCGCGGTGACAACGACAATGACGTCGACCGGCGCAGTTGATTCATTCCACTCGAGTTACACTCCTCTCGGCGGCGGCCTTCTCATCTTAAATATGCTGCTCGGCGAAGTCTCTCCAGGCGGTGTCGGCACTGGGTTGTACGGCATGCTGGTCATGGCCATTCTGTCGGTGTTCATCGCCGGCCTTATTGTCGGGCGCACACCGGAATACCTGGGAAAGCGCATTGGCGTCGGCGAAATGATCAAGGTCTGCCTGTACGTCCTCGTGATGCCAACCCTCGTGCTGGGCGGAGTGGCACTATCCGTCCTTCTGCCAAGCACCCCAGACTCTCTATCCGCGGCGGGACCGCACGGTTTTAGCGACCTGGTCTACGCATTCACCTCCGCATCCAACAACAACGGTTCGGCATTCGCCGGATTCGGAGCAGACACCTGGTGGTTCAACATCTCCCTCGGTATGTGCATGCTGTTGGGGCGTTTTCTGCCCATCGTTATGGTCCTGGCAATTGCCGGCGCCATGGCCAAGCAACGCATCATCCCGACGACTTCGGGCACTCTGCCGACGCACAGCGGGCTATTCGTCGGCCTGCTGATAGGCGTCGTTCTCATCGTCGGTGCACTAACATTCCTTCCCACTCTCGTCCTAGGACCGATTTTGGAGGCGACTCTATGAGCTCGACCACATCTACTTTTTCCGCAGAGCAGCTCAAGGCCACGGTGCCTTTGGCTCTGCGCAAGATGAGCCCGAAAGAGCTCGTTAAAACGCCGGTGATGTTCTTAGTAGAGGTGGGCGCTGTGTTCACCTTCATCATCGCCTGTACCCAACCGACTTTGTTTAGTTTCTCCATTTCTCTCTGGCTCTGGGCCACGGTGTTCTTCGCAACCTTTGCTGAAGCCTTCGCAGAAGGTCGTGGCAAGGCTCAGGCGGACGCCCTACGTCGATCACGGACGACCACCACTGCCCGTCGCATCACCTCCACGGTCCTCGTCACCGCCGGGTCCGGCTCCGGCCGCACCAACGTTGAGCTCAGCCCGGCCAACTACGAGACCGAAGAAGTCCCCTCAACCGAGCTGGCCAAAGAGGATGTCGTCCTCGTAGAAGCCGGTCAGACCATTCCAGCCGACGGCGACGTCATCGTTGGGGCGGCCTCCGTGGACGAGTCAGCCGTCACCGGCGAATCCGCCCCGGTCATCCGAGAATCTGGAGGCGACCGGTGCGCCGTCACCGGTGGTACCCGCGTGTTGTCTGACTGGGTCGTAATCAAGGTCACCAACGAGCCCGGTCAGTCCTTCATGGACCGTATGATCGGTTTAGTCGAAGGCGCCAATCGCCAGAAGACCCCGAACGAGCTTGCCTTGTCCACGCTCCTCAACGTATTGACCCTGATATTCCTGCTCGTTGTCATGGCGCTAGCCCCGACCGCGGCATTTAATGGTGCGGCGCAGGATCCCCTGGTTCTTGTCGCCTTGTTGGTCTGCCTGATCCCAACCACCATCGGCGCGCTGTTATCCGCCATCGGCATCGCCGGCATGGACCGTCTGGTGCAGCACAATGTGCTGGCCATGTCCGGGCGTGCCGTCGAGGCTGCCGGTGACGTCTCCACTCTGTTGCTTGACAAGACGGGCACGATTACGGTCGGCGACCGCCAGGCCGTGAACGTAATTCCTGTGGGCGGGTACGACCAAGACGAGCTTATATACAAGGTGCAGCTTTCCTCCATGGCCGACGAGACCCCGGAGGGACGTTCCATTGTCAAGCTGGCGGAAGCCGCCCGAGGTGAAATGCCAGAGGAACACTTTCGCAACCTCGAATTCATCGCATTTACTGCGCAGACCCGCATGTCGGGGGTGAAACTCAGCGATTCCGAAATGATCGTCAAGGGCGCGGCCAAGCAGATCATGACAACTGTCCGCGAGCTCGGCGGCACTGTTCCGGCAGAGACCGAGGACGTGGTCAACTCAATTAGTCAAGACGGCGGCACCGCACTCGTGGTCGCCGAGCTCATTAACGCCCCGGAGCCCGGATCCGATCCTCGTGAAGCGACCGCCAATTCCTCCTTGTCACGCGTCCTCGGTGTTATCCATCTCAAGGACATTGTGAAAGACGGCATGGTCGAGCGCTTCAAGACGCTGCGCGAGATGGGCATTCGTACCGTCATGATCACCGGTGACAACGAGCTGACCGCTCAAGCCATCGCCAAGGAAGCCGGCGTCGACGACGTTCTCGCCGAGGCTACTCCGGACCAAAAACTCGCGCTCATAAAAAAAGAGCAGGCCGGTGGTCACATGGTGGCCATGACCGGTGACGGCACCAACGATGCTCCGGCGTTGGCGCAGGCTGACGTGGGAGTGGCGATGAACACCGGTACGACCGCCGCCAAGGAAGCCGGCAACATGGTCGACTTGGACTCAGACCCGACGAAGCTCATCGACATCGTGGGAATCGGCAAGCAGCTGCTCATCACGCGTGGCTCCCTGACGACCTTTTCCATCGCGAACGACGTAGCAAAATACTTCGCCATCTTACCGGCGATGTTTATCACCGCATTCCCGGGGCTGCAAGCCCTCAACATCATGCACCTGCATTCTCCGACCTCGGCCATCTTGTCCGCTGTCATCTTCAACGCGCTCATTATCGTGGCGCTCATTCCGTTGGCGCTCAAGGGCGTGTCCTACCGCCCGGCCAGTGCTTCCGCACTGCTGCGCCGCAACCTACTCATTTTCGGCCTCGGTGGCTTCGTAGCCCCGTTCATTGGCATCAAGATCATCGACCTCATCATTGGTAATGGGTTAGGAATTTAAACCATGCACACTCCTCAGACTCCACAATCCGCGAGGGCACACTCAACAGCAACGGATGAGCCCATCAGCCACGACCTGACGCGCTCGGATGAATTCGGGAACAACCCGGATCTGTACCACGCTGCCGGCGCAAGTCCTTTTAGCACGGGATTCAACGTCCGCGCGCAATGGACTGCGTTGCGAACACTGTTGGTGATGATGCTCATACTGGGCTTCATCTATCCCATGGTCCTCATCGGCGTGGGCAAGCTATCCCCGGATAAGTCCAACGGTGGCCTCCTACGCGACGCCAACAACGAGATCGTCGGCTCCCGCCTCATCGCCAACCCCGTCGAGGGAGACCAGTGGTTCCAGCCGCGGCCGTCCGCCGCAGGCGACAATGGCTGGGACGCTATGTCTTCGTCCGCATCCAACGCCGCCGTGGTCTCGCAGGAATATCAGGACGAGATTGCAAAGCGCCGCGCAGAGGTCGCTGCCCGCGAGGGCGTGAGTGAAGACCGCGTGCCTGTCGATGCCGTCACGGCTTCCGGCTCCGGTCTTGACCCGCACATCTCCACCGCGTACGCCGAGATCCAGGTGCCACGCATAGCCAAGGCCACCGGCCTAGGCGAGGACGATCTCCGTCAGCTTATCAAGGACAACCAGGTAGGGTTCATGAACTCCTTTACTGGAAGCCCGAATGGTGTGGCCGTCAACGTAGTCACACTCAACTACGACCTCGCTAAGCTTGTCGCCGAGTAATCCTCTTTTCGCCCCGTGCCCGCCCGCGCGGGGTCTGTCTCCGTCTTTCTCCCCTCGACACACGCCGCCCAGAATAAACACTCCCAAGGATATAATTGGTAACTATGTCTGCCTCTGAGTCTCCTCGAGCGACTACCGACTCTGCGCCCTTCGAGCCATCCCACAGCCACCGTGGAAAACTCAAAGTCTACCTTGGCTTTGCCCCCGGCGTGGGCAAGACCTGCGCCATGCTCAACGAAGCACATGAATTGCAGCGGCAGGGGCTTAACGTCATGGTCGGCGTCGTAGAAACGCACGGCCGGAAACGCACCGCGGAACTGGTCGAGGGTTTAACCGTCATCCCGCGAAAGAAAACCACCTATCGCGGGCGGGTCTTCGAAGAGCTAGATGTCGACGCCTGCTTGGCACTTGCTCCAGACGTGCTTCTCGTCGACGAGCTCGCGCACACCGTCGTCACCGGTGATGCCGAGTTCGCAGCCACAGAAGTCTCGCAAAAGCGTTGGCAGGACGTCTACACGCTGCTTGACGCCGGGATCGACGTCATCTCAACGCTCAACATCCAGCACCTCGAATCGCTCAACGACGTCGTAGCGGCGGTCACAAACACCCGGCAGCGTGAAACCATCCCCGATCAGGTGCTCCGCGATACCGACCACATCGAGCTGGTCGACTTATCCCCCGACTCGCTGCGTATCAGGCTCGCGCGGGGCGAGATCTACCACGGAGCCATGGCGACCAAGGCCCTGGAGAACTACTTCCGCTTGGGAAACCTGACTGCCCTGCGCGAATTGGCGCTGCTGTGGTTGGCTGACAAGGTCGAAGAAGGTCTCGCGGCCTACCGCGAGAACCACGAGATCGACTCGACATGGCCGACCCGCGAGCGCCTCATCGTAGCGGTGTCGGGCAGCGACGGGTCCGAAGCACTCATTCGGCGCGCCGCCCGTATCGCAGGAAGAGTTTCGGGCAGAGAAATGGTGGCGGTCTACGTCGCCAGCAACGAGGGTTTGACCTCCAACCAAACCCCTTCCGCGCTGCGCCGTCTGCAAGAGCTGGTGGAAGATCTCAATGGCCAGTGGCGCGTGCTCATCGGCGACGACGTCGCCGGCACGCTGTTGGAATACGCACGCTCTATCAACGCGTCGCAATTGGTTATCGGCCGCCGGCCACGCTGGGGGCACACTCTTGCCAATGGAGTTGCCGAGCGTGTGATCGATGGCTCGGGCACGATTGATGTCCACATCGTCTCCCTGTCCTCGTCAGATGACCCCCAGCCAAAACGGCCGCGGCGAGGCACGATTTTCGGCCGAGTCCGCCTACTGACCGGTTGGTTTGCGGCGTTGCTCTTCCCCCCGGGGTTTACGGTGCTCATGTTGCTCTTTAATCCGGAGGAAAAGTTCTTGAGCCCCATCCTGCTGGGATTTCTCACCATCGTGGTCTTTAGCGCCATCGCGGCCGGCGTGTGGCCGGCGCTGCTCGCGGTCATCAGTGGTTCGCTGTTGGCCAACTGGTTCTTTACCGCTCCCACCCACACGTTGAGTATTACCGAGCCGGAGTCGATAACCTCGGTGGGCTTCTTCATCATCATCGCTCTGACCGTGGCGTATATCGTGGACTACGCTGAACGGCGCGCAGACGAAGCGAAACGACGTCAAACACAGGCCGTCATCATGGCAGACCTTGCGCGCGGCGTCATTTACGAGGGGGCGGATCTCAAATCACTATTGCGGCGACTTGGCGAGACTTTTTCGTTGGACAAGGTCCTCCTTCAGCGCTATTCCAGTGAAGACAAGAAGTGGTGGACCATCGAGTCCAACGCGGAGTCCTCGGATGTAGTTGTGGCACAGCAAAAAAGTCGTGCCGGTGAATCCGCCAACCACGTGGGGATCGGTGACTCACTGCGCCTAGTCATCGGCAACCGGGAACTCAGCCCGTCTGAGATCGATATGATCGAAGCCCACGGTGCTCGCATTACCGCCATTCTCGACCGGCAGGAAATGGAAGCGATGCGACGGGCGACCTCAGCCCTGGAGTCCTCCAACCGAGTCGGTTCCACGCTGCTCACCGCGGTCTCGCACGACCTACGAACGCCGCTAGCCGGCATCACCACGGCAGTCTCCGGTCTCACGCTCGGCGACGTCGAAATCTCTGAGGCCGACCGCCAGGCCCTCATCAACACCATCGAGTCCTCGGCGCACCGTCTCGAGATAGTTATCAATCATCTGCTTGACATGTCTCGCCTCAATACGGGGATGCTTCGACCAAACTCGCAGGCTATTGATGTCGCGGACATCGTCGACGCTGCGCTCGATGAGCACAGCGTCTCTGCAGGAGGCGTGCGTGTGGACATCCCTGTCACGCTGCCCCCGATCCTCGCGGATTACGGCCTCGTCCAGCGCGTACTAGCAAACGTCATCGCCAACGCGGTCAACCACGGCGCGGGCACCCACATCGATATCACGGCGCGCGAGGCACACCTGGCCAGCGTGGCCGACGATGCCGCTTCAATCGGGCCTTCTGGCCTTCGCGACGACCATAACATCGTACAGATTAGGATTGCTGATCACGGCCCTGGCATTCCTCGAGACCAGTGGGATAGCTTGTTTCTGCCTTTCCAACGGCTATCAGATGACGCCTTGGGGCTCGGCCTGGGTCTGGCCGTGGCCCGTGGTTTCACTGAAGCCATGGGCGGACACATCTACCCCGCCGAGACCCCCGGTGGCGGCGCGACCATCGTCATCGAAATGCCTTGTACCTCTACACCCGAAGGTGGAAAGCAGTAGTGTCCCAACTCCATTCATCCTCTGCGGCACCCGAAGCCGACCAAGGGCCCCGCATCCTCATCGTTGAAGACGACCATACGCTAGCCCTTGCGGTTTCAATCAACCTCAAGGCGCGGGGTTATCAAGTTCGCGTTGCAAAGACAGCAGCCTCCGCCCTGAAAATCTCTGGGCAGTGGCAACCCCAGGCAGTTCTGTTGGACCTCGGCCTTCCGGACACGTCTGGTCTAGAAGTCCTGCGCTCGCTGCGCACATGGTCGACTGTGCCCGTCATCGTGGTCTCCGCCCGCCATGAACAAGAGGGCAAGATCAACGCCCTCGACGAGGGCGCCGACGACTACGTCACCAAACCGTTTTCCACTGGTGAGCTGCTCGCCCGGCTCCGATCCGCCCTACGCCGCGCCGCCACCGCCTTCGCCACCGAACGAGTGAACCCCGTACTCGTCTCCTCGGATAACCGGTTACGCCTCGACCTTGCCCAATCAAGTGTCTACGTGGATGACTCACGCATCCACCTCACACCCATTCAATGGAAAATCGTCGAATACATGGCCCGCAACTACGAGTCTCTCGTCAAAAGCACCGATTTGCTACAGGCAGTGTGGGGCAAAAACTATGAGCAAGAGACCAATTATCTGCGCGTCTACATGTCGCAATTGCGCCACAAGCTCGAGCCGGATCCGTCACGTCCGCGCTATTTCCTCACCGAGCCGGGCTTGGGCTATCGCCTTAACGGCTTCGCCCCCGCATGATGGCCAAAGTCACGAGCGGGATGATGATCGTCACGACAGCAACGTCCTTGTAGGACAGTCGGTGGGTCATACCGCAGACCATGAGCTTGGTGAGCACCGCGCCGTTCTGCGGCAGCGAGTCGAAGCTCACGGAGGCCATGGCGGTCACGCGCCGTCGATAAAGCGCAGCGTCATAATGAGCGGCAACGTCGAGGGCGCGCACGTACATGTTTATGTCGGTCTGCTCGTGGATATCGTCGCGCGTGATGTAGATGGACTCGCCGGTATCCGCGCGCGTCGTCGCCAGGTTCATCTCCTCCGAGTTCGCCTGAAATGCTTCGCAGTCGAAGGGCAGATCATTGTCCGAGGAGCGCTCGTAGATATACTCCGCTTTGAAATACCCCGTGCCGCGCAGCAACGAGGACACCCCCGCCAAAGCTCGGGTTATGGGCGAAGTCCACGAAGGAATCCTTTGCCCGCCAAGCGTCGCGCGAAAGATAATTCACGGTGTGCGAGGCCCCCGCGGACACGCCGCCTTCAAAAATTAGGGCGGAAGTTCTTGCATCAATCACGTTGTTTTACCGCACGCGGCTGCTTACGATGTTCACATGGGATTACTTGACGCGCTCCGCTCGCTCACCGGCCCCAAGGCCCCGCGCCTCGCCACGCCCGAGGCTGGCGCGCCCGTCGTCGAGGTCGACCATCTCGCGGTCCACACCGCCGGAACCTTGCTCATCGTCGTCACCGACTCTTCCGGCGCCGCAGCCCTCCGCGAGGTCGCCCGCGCCGCCGAGCCCGCCTGGCTTGCCGATGCCCCCACCCGCGTCTTCTTCTCCCCCTCCCCGCGCCCCGAGGTTCCGGTCCGCGATCCCAAGAAAGGCTGGGCCATCCCGCTCGACCCGGACACGCGCGCCGCACTGCTGGAGACCCTGCGCGCCGAGCCGGGCGACTACGAGCTGTCCGAAACCCTTGCCATCTCCGTGGAGTAATCATGCTCATTCTTCCCTTCAACGGCGTCCGTCCCCGCATCCACCGCAGCGCGTTTATCGCACCGAACGCCACGATTATCGGCGACGTGGAAATCGGCCCCGACGCTTCCGTCTTTTACGGCACGATCCTGCGCGCCGACGTCGGCGCCATCCGCATTGGCGCACGCACGAATATCCAGGACAATTGCGTACTCCACGTCGACTGCGACGCAGACTGCATCCTCGAAGACGACGTGACTGTGGGTCACATGGCGATGGTCCACGGCGCACACGTCGAATCCGGAACGCTCGTGGGTATGCAGGCCACCGTGCTCTCGCGCTCGCATGTCGGTACCGGCTCGCTCATCGCCGGCGGCGCCGTGGTCCTCGAAGGCCAGCAGATCCCGGCGCGCTCGCTCGCCGCTGGCGTGCCCGCCAAGGTCCGCCGCGAGCTGAACCCCGAGGAATCCGCCGCGTTTATCCCGCATGCCGCGCGCTACGTCGAGACCGCCCGCGGCCAGGCGCCCGAGTCCGAGTCGCTGGGTCTCGAGGACGTCTGGTTCTAGAGCGAGACCACACCCATGATGATGAGGAAAACCGCAACCGCGTAGCCCGAGTACAGCGCGACCTGGGTCGAGTTGCGGCGCGCAGCCGCGAAGATGCGCCCGGCTGGACTGTCCGGGTAGTGGCGCACCATCGCGAGCCCCAGGCCACAGAGCGTGGGTAGGCTCAACGCCAGGCAGGCGTAGAGCAGGCCTGCGCTCACCCGCGAGCTCACCGAAAGATCGCCTGCGGCCAAGTGCATGAGGCCGTAGTAGAACGGCACCGAGGTGAGCGATTGGATAATGCCCATCGCGAAGCCGACAAGCGCCGTAAGCAACGACGGGGTGCGCAGCGGGCCTAGGAGTTTCTCCACGAGCGGGTTCGACTCGCCTTTGGAGCGCCACGCGCCGAGCGCGAGGAGGACGCCGACCACGATGAGCACGATGCCCGCGATGGGCGAGTCGAGCACCGAGATGATCTGGTCCTTGATGCCAAGGAAGATAGAGAACACGAGCGCCGTCGCGGCGAGCACGCCCAGCCAGTCTCCCACGACCACGAGCGTAGCGATCTTGCGATACATCCCGCGCGGCAGCATGATGCCAATCGCGACGAGGATGCCGATGAGCAGCGCATTCACGGAGTCAAGGAGAGCATAAAGGACGGCATGGAGCATGCGCGCAAGTCTACAGCGCTTATGCAGCACCTCCCCAAACCGATCCCAAATCGAAAACTTGCACAGCAACTGAAAGTTTGCGTAAGGTGTGCAATGTTGCAGAAGTAACGCAAACTTAATCAAAGGAAGTCTGTACATGTCGAAATTCCTCTACCGACTCGGTAGTTGGTCATACCGAAAAGTGTGGCCATTTCTCGCGTTCTGGCTCGTAATCCTCGTGGGCTTCGGTGGCCTCGCGGGCGCTTTTGCCAAGTCCCCTAGCCCAACCTTTTCCATGCCTGACATGGATTCCACCGTCACTCAGGAAAAGATGATGGAGCGCTTCGGTAATGAAACCGATGCCATGAGCGCGCCTAGCGCCACCATCACCGTTCAAGCTCCAGAAGGCGAAAAGCTCAGTGACAAAGAGGTCATGGGCGAGGTCGATTCCATGATCGAGGAGTTGCAAGGCACGGACGCGCTGCGCGATTCCGACAAGATTGTCAATCCCGTCGTGGCTGCGATGGGCATGGAAAAGCAGCTGACCGAAAAGATGTCCGCGCAGGGCATGCCCGAAGAGCAGATCCAAGAAAACCTGGCCGCCCTATCCCCGCTCAGCGAGGATAAGCGCACCGGCACCATCTCCATCGAATTCGATGCAGATACCGTCACCGACATCCCGCAAGAAGAGATGACTGCGGTCACGGATATTCTGCGCGACTACGACGAGGGCGACCTCACCGTGAAATACGGCGGCAACGCCTTCAACGGCGCCACCGAGATGAACATGGTCTCCGAGGTCATCGGCCTCATCGTCGCGGCCGTCGTGCTGCTTATTACCTTCGGCTCGTTCGTAGCCGCAGGCATGCCGCTTATCTCCGCCGTCATTGGCGTGGGCGTCGGCCTGCTGGGCGTCCAGCTCGCCACCATCTTCACGGACTCTGTCTCCGATCAGACCCCGATGCTGGCGTCCATGATTGGTCTCGCAGTGGGCATCGACTATGCCCTGTTCATCGTCGCTCGCTTCCGCAACGAGCTGATTACCTCCTCTGGTCTCAATGACTTGAACCCCAAGGAGCTGGCCGCAGAACTTAAGAAGATGGACAAGGCTACCCGCGCGCATGCAATGGGCATGGCGCTGGGAACTGCCGGTTCCTCCGTCATTTTCGCCGGCATCACCGTGGTCATCGCCCTCACCGCGCTGACTATCATCGGCATTCCGTTCCTTTCCACCATGGCCATCGCAGCCGCAGCCACCGTGGTCATCGCGGTCTGCGTAGCACTTTCCTTCCTACCGGCCCTCCTCGGCCTGTTGGGCACCAAGATCTTCGCAGGCCGCGTTCCCGGCCCTAAGGTTCCGGATCCAGAAGATGAAAAGCCAACGATGGGCCTAAAGTGGGTACGCCGCGTGCGTGCGCATCCATTCCTGCACCTGGTTGCCGGCGTTGTGCTGCTGGGCATCCTCGCACTTCCGGCTGCCAACTTGCGCCTTGCGATGCCGACAGATGGCACCTCCAAGCTAGGCACCCCCCAGCGCGATGCCTACGAGATGACCGAGGAGGCATTCGGCCCGGGACGCAATGCTCCGATGATCGCTTTCGTCGACGTCGCGAACGTCGCCGAGCAAGACCGCCTGCCTGCATTCCAGCAGATTCTGCAGGAATTCAATGACACCGAAGGCGTCGTCAATGCCCAGATCGTGGCAACCACCGACTCCCAAGATGCCGCGCAGATCATGATCACCCCGTCCACCGGCGCGACCGATGAGGAAACCACCCAGACCTTGGAGCGTCTGCGTGATTACCAGGGCGAGTTCAGCGAAAACACCGGCGGTAGCTACGGCATCACCGGCATTACCCCAATCTTCGATGACATTTCGCAGAAGCTTTCCGACGTCCTGGTCCCCTACATCGCCATCGTCCTGGGCCTCGCCTTCCTGGTGCTGCTATTGGTATTCCGCTCCATCTGGGTACCGCTGATTGCCGCGGCCGGCTTCGGCCTATCAATGGCCGCCACGTTCGGCATCACCGTCGCTATCTTCCAGGAAGGCATGTTCGGCATCATCGATGACCCACAGCCACTTCTTTCCTTCCTGCCGATCATGCTCATCGGCCTGACCTTTGGCTTGGCGATGGACTACCAGGTCTTCCTGGTTACCCGCATGCGTGAGGGATTTGTCCACGGCAAGACGGCCGGCAACGCCACCTCCAACGGATTCAAGCATGGCGCTCGCACCGTGACCGCGGCGGCGTTGATCATGATCTCCGTGTTCGCGGCCTTCATGCTCATCGACCTCCCCTTCATCAAGACCATGGGCTTCGCGCTGGCAGTCGGCGTCTTCATGGATGCCTTCGTCGTGCGCATGATGCTGATTCCGGCCACCATGTTCCTGCTCGATGACAAGGCGTGGTGGATGCCGAAGTGGCTGGAGAAGATTCTGCCCAACCTCGATGTAGAAGGAGAAGCCCTGAGCGCACAGCGTGAAGAACTCCAACAATTCCAGCGCGATAAGGTAGAAGCAAAGTCCACCGGAAAAGGAGCATAAAAATGGCGAGCTTGCGGGAAGCAAAAAAACGGGCCACGCGCCACGCCATCGCAGATTCTGCCGCACGCCTGGTGCTCGCTGAAGGAGCGGAAAAACTCACCGTGGCGCGCATTGCGGAGGTCGCCGGGGTCTCCCCACGTACCTTCCACAACTACTTCACCTCTGCTTCCGATGCGCTTTTGTTTTTCACCGCAAGCGTCCTTGAGTCCTTCTCGGAAAATATCGACGAGCTCTATCCCGAGGCTGACATCAACGAGTTCTTTGAGCACCTAGTCTCGGATATTCTGGAATCCGAGGACGAAAACCTGCATTCGATTGCTACCTTGGTGGCCATCGGCGAGAGTCTCGAAGGGCTTAGCCACACTGCCGAAGAGCGTCAACGCTACGAGTCTTGTGCCGAAGACATCCTGAAGTCCTTCAGCACGCGAATGGCCGACTTTTCCGAAAGAGAAATGCGCGTCATTTTGACTGCCCATGGCGCGGCCGCACGCCTTGCCCTGATGGAAATCAATGCCGCAGAAGAGGAAGGCCATGCTTTGAGCATTGAAGAAAAGAAGCAAATCGTCAGCGAATGCCTTGCAGCGCTGAAAAAGATTTCCTAATCGATTTCTCAAGCACTGCGCTTTCCTGCAGTTCACTGAAAATTCCCCCCGGACCGGCGGCGACACCTGCCGGTACCGGGGGACTGTCGTATAAGTCGTATTTTCCGCCCACAGGCCTCGCTCCTCCGGGCAAAGATAGACCTTCCTGTCAGCGCATGTTCGCATGCATCCCTCGAGTAAGTTTGGAGTGTCCACAGTGAAGATTGCGATTCTGGGCGGCGACGGTTTCTGTGGATGGCCAGCATCCCTTTATTTGTCCGACCAGAGCCATGACGTCATTATCGTGGATAATCTTTCCCGCCGCGCTATCGACGAGGAACTCGGCGCAAGTTCGTTAACCCCCATCGTCTCGATTGAGGAACGCATCGCGGCATGGCATGAGGTCTCCGGCAAGACCATCGCTTTCCACAACTTGGACGTTGCTCAGGACTACGACGCTTTGCTCGACTTCCTGGTAACTGAACAACCGGATGCAGTAGTGCACTTTGCTGAGCAGCGCGCTGCTCCTTATTCCATGAAGAATTCGCGTACCAAGCGTTACACGGTGGATAACAACATCAACGCCACCCATAACCTGCTGGCCGCCATCGTGGAATCCGGCCTCGACATCCACGTGGCTCACCTCGGCACCATGGGCGTCTACGGCTACGGCACCGCGGGCATGGAAATCCCGGAAGGCTACCTCGACGTACAGGTCAAGGTGGAGGGCCAGGAGCCAATCGAGCAGTCCATCCTCTACCCTTCCAACCCAGGCTCGGTCTACCACATGACCAAGGTGCTGGATCAGCACCTTTTTGCCTACTACGTCAAGAACGATGAGCTGCGCGTCACCGACCTACACCAGGGCATCATCTGGGGTACTCACACCGAGCAAACACTTAAAGACGAGCGCCTCATCAACCGCTTCGACTACGACGGCGACTATGGCACGGTGCTCAACCGCTTCCTCATCCAGGCAGGTATCGGTTACCCGCTGACTGTCCACGGCACCGGTGGCCAGACCCGCGCTTTCATCCACATCCGCGACATGGTCCGCTGCATCGAATTGGCTCTGGAGAATCCGCCGGCCAAGGGCGAACGCGTAAAGATCATCAACCAGATGACAGAAACCCATCGCGTGCGCGACCTTGCAGAACTCGTCGCCGAGCTTTCCGGTGCGAAGCTTGCCATGGTGCCGAACCCGCGCAAGGAATCGGCAGAAAACGAGCTGCACGTTTCCAACAACACCTTCTTGGAACTTGGCCTTGAGCCAACTACCTTGAGCGAGGGGCTCCTCCACGAGATCGAGGAGGTAGCAAGGCGCTACGCGGACCGCGTGGATCGCTCCAAGATTCCAGCGCAGTCGCTGTGGACGAAGCAGCAACAGGTTGGAATTCCGGAGGAATTCCTCGACAAGGCCGCTCACTAACCCCACTTTTAAACCGTGCGCATCGCAATCGTTACCGAGGTCTTTCTCCCGAAGATCGACGGAGTAGTCACCCGCCTGACCAAGACCCTAGAGCAGCTTGCTGTTCTAGGGCACGAAGTCAAAATTTTCGCCCCGGGCAATCCTCCGAAAAGTTTTGCAGGCTTTGAGGTTTCCCCGCTCCCCAGCCTTTCCTTACCGGTCTACCCGGAGATCAAATTCGGTCTTCCAACTTGGGGATTCTTCAGGGAAATCCGCGAATGGGACCCAGACGTAATTCATGCCGTCAACCCCATTTGGACTGCCGCACTAGGCGTCTTCGCTGCCCGGCGCGATGCGGTCCCGCTGGTGGCAAGCTTTCACACCAACGTCCCGGAATATGTTGACGCTCTCGGCATCGGGTGGACACGCCCGCTGACAGAGCATGCGATCACCTACCTACACAACCAGGCCGCGGTGAACCTGTGCACGTCTGCCCCCATGGTGGATAAGGCCCGCACGATTGGGATGCACAACGTGAAGTTGTGGCCCAAGGCCGTAGACACTCAGACCTATCACCCGAAAAAATCCACACCAGTCATGCGTGAGCGCCTCAGCGCAGGCAACCCCGACGCCCCGCTTCTTACCTATATCGGCCGCATTTCCAAAGAAAAGGACCTGGAGCGGCTCGCCAACGTAACAAAACTCGTGCGCCAGGAAGTACCCGCGGCACGCTTGGCCATCGTGGGCGCTGGCCCCTATCTGGAGCAGCTCAAGAAGTCCTTCGACCCTGAAGTCACTGTCTTTACCGGTTATTTGTCCGGCGAAAAGCTGGCGCAGGCATTCGCTTCCGGTGACGTTTTCCTCTTCCCCTCAGCGACGGAAACTTTAGGCTTGGTTGCCCTTGAATCCTTTGCTGCCGGAGTGCCTGTCATCGGTACAAACGCCGGCGGCATCCCTTTCGTCATCGACGAGGGCGAAACCGGTCACCTCATCGATCGCGATGCTTCTGACGATGAATGGGCCGCAGCTGCGATTGGTCTATTGACAGATCCCGCGCGACGCGCCCGCATGGGTCAGGCCGCGCGTACCGAAGCAGAGCGCTATTCATGGTTAGAATCCACAAAGGCACTCGTTGCCGCTTATGAAGAAGCGATAGATAATCCCTACCGACGCTGAGGAAGTTTCACGCCCCATGCCATTGCCGCCGTTGCCACTGCCTAAAAATCTGGAAGAAATTTACTCCGCCGGTGCCTTCGTGCAAGCAGGTATCGATGCGGAATTTACAAAGCAGCTGGGCGAGGTTGAAGCGATGGAGTTCAACTTCCAGCCTTCCCCGAGCGCTGATGGGACTACCGAATTGGACCAAAAGGTCCAGGTTCGCTTCAACACTGCGCAGGGAATACGCGATTTTCCAGGCATGCGCCTTGCCACCATCAAGGATGGCATTCTCACCTGGTGCGCGGAAGGTGCGCGTCAAGCGCCCATCGCGGAGTTCCACGAACCGCAACCTTTCGAGTACTCACTGCTTAATATCGCGCGCTTCCTCGTGGGCAACGCCCCGGTCGCCCGGGTACCGCAGGGCGATCACGAGGCAGTGGTGGCCATTGCGTTCAACAGTCTTCCGCACGATACGGCCAGCACTATCTCCTTAGGACTTGAGCGTTTCAGCGGCGGCATCGACGAGCGCTTGGCCTTGCTGAACCTCGCGCAAGCGCGCCGGCTCGAAGCTGATTCCGCGCCGGGTAACGCCAAGGGCGGCGCCACAGCGGAGACAATCACGCTCAGCGATGGCACCAGCGTGCATTTGAGCGCCAAGGATGCACCGGGTGGCCAGCGCATCGTTGGCATCCGCAAGGCCCATTCGGGTGTACTGCCAGAGCACGTGCTTGCCGACGCCCATTTCACCGCCGTTGAGCACCAGTTCTACCTGGAGTCGCGCTTTCCTGATGCCGCCGTGCAGTTTGATGCCGCAACGGCCACCGCGATGCTTTCTACCTCGACCGGTTCGACGCCCGTCGATGCTCATCTCATCGCAACGGTCGACTCCGATGAGTTCACGTGGGCGTGGGCTGATCCGGACTATGCGGGCACGCATTCTGCACGCGCTTCCTTCAACTTGCAACGCTTCGGGCGCGATAACTGCGTCCCAGATCTTGTCCGGCCTTGCCTACCAATGGAGTGGGCGAAGGACGCTTTTCTTCCGCAGATTGCGATGCCCATCCTCGGCGCATGGACTTTGCTGACCGTACCGCTGGGTGAAAAGACCGGTATCCTCCTAGCGAGCTCGCCTACGCTGACGTTACCTGCCCCTACTCTGGAGGTTACCGAGGCAGTGCTGGCTGTCGACCTTCCTGCAGGCTGCGACGCCGAACGCGCCCGTGCCGCTTACGCCGCTAACCGCGGCGTCGCCAGTTGGTAAAGCATTCGTGCCAGCATTTAGGCGTTGGCGATAACCTCGCGGAATTCGGCGGCCTCTCCCGCTGCGGGGAACGCAGCATCATGAGTTTTATCTACTAGGACCGCACGCACACCTTCGACAAAATCTGGCCGGCGCAACATGTGCTTGCCCAAAGCCAGCTCCATGCGCAGGGCCTCACGGACGTCTTTCGCTTTGGCTTCCGCAGCGAAAAGTTCAGTAGCCGCAACCAAAGATGAAGGGCTAGCCTTTTCAGTAAGTTTTGCAAAGTCCTCTGCCAGCTGCGTATGGGCCGGAAGCGCTTGCTTGATTTCGGCCCATGTATCCAAGGCAAAGACTTCATCGATGTCATCAATGAGCTCTGCTAGCTCAGGTTTACCTTCCGGTTTAATCGCGTGCTTTTCTGCAGCGGCATCGACGCCTTCGGCAATAACATCATCGATGAATGCTTGGGGGCTTTCGATGACGTGCGTCGCCAAGCCAGCCCAGAGCATATCTGCGGCATACATGCGGTAGCCGCTAAGCCCCCAAAACTTTGCCAGTGCGGGATCGGATTTTCCACGCGTGCCAATCATGCGTTGGGCCATGTAGGCGACACCGACGTCAGTGATATAACCAATTGCCATCTCTGGCATCGAAGCAAATGCTTTGTCGGTGACGATTCGGTGCGAACCGTGGGCGGAAATTCCTAGTCCGCCTCCCATGACGACGCCGTCGATAACGGAGATATAGGGCTTGGGATACTCGGCGATATCACCGTTCAGTTTGTACTCTTTTTCAAAGAATTCATCCACTTGTCCCCAACGTTCCTCCAAGACTCCGTCGCGGGCGGCACGTACGTCACCACCAGCACAAAAGGCCTTGGGGTTTCGCGAGTGAACCAGCACTTGTTGGACATTTTCGTCTTCGCGCCACTGGGAAAGAGCTTGGCGAATAATGTCAAGCATCTCAGGATTTAAACTATTGAGCGCGCGCGGCCGATCCAGCTCGATAACTCCGGTATGGTTGCGAACTGATACTTTCACTGGCTCGGCGTGAGAACTTGTTTCTACAGCATTGTTATTCTCAGACATGCCCTCCAGTGTGGCATATCACATTAGATACGGCTACCCCGATAAATCACAGATTGGTGGACGATTTGGCCCCGCAGCTCATTGCACTAGACATGGACGGCACTCTCTTAAACCCGGAGGGTCAACTTCCACATGACTTTGCGGAACTTAAGGCACTCGCTGCCGAAAATGAGTCCGTTCTAATCCCGGCGTCAGGCCGCCAGCTTGCCACCTTGCAGAAGATGTTCCCCGACTTTGACGCCTTCATTGCCGAAAACGGTGCGGTGGTCATGCGCGACAATGAGATCATTGCGTCCTTTCCCCTACCCCCTGAAGCTGTACGTCGCGTTCTAGCAGCATCGTCTGAGTTCCCTGCTGAGCACACGTTGGTTCTGTGCACCCCGGAGTGCGCTTTTATCAAGCGCGATATCCCAGAGCATGCGATTCAGGAAATCGCCAAGTATTACAGTGCGGTTAAGTGGGTGGAGTCCCTCGATGAGGTGCCGCTCGATAACGTCATTAAAATTGCGGCCTACTGTAAGGACGGCTCAGAGGCCAACCTCGCCCCTACGGTCCGCAAGGTCGTGCCGGAACACACCGTGGCCATCTCCGGCAAGGTCTGGCTCGATGTCATGGCAGACGGCGTCGACAAGGGCAAGGCTTTGACTGCTATGGCCAAGCTTAGCGACGTCGCGCTTTCCGAGACCGCCGCCTTCGGTGACTTCTTAAACGACTACGAGCTTTTGCGTGCCGCGGGCCTAGCGGTAGCAATGGAAAACGCGCATCCACAGTTGAAGGAGATCGCAGATATAATCGCCCCGTCCAATGCAGACAACGGTGTGTCCACGGTTCTGCGTAAACTGTTCGCGGAGTCTGCTACCAGCAATTTAGGCACAAGTTAGGTTGCCCAAATAAGGGTGAGTACTCCTCCCCATTTTTTAGGATTCATTTACCGACGCGGGCTAGAATAACCCAGTTGCTAGCCACTATTTCCCTGGAGAATGTTTTGAAACAGTTTTTGAGGTCCCTCCTCGGCCGACCAACGCAACAGCCTCAGGAGGCCCCGCAGAAACCGGTATATCAACCAGTGGCGGATAACAAGGATCACAACAACGATCCAAAGAAGGCAGATCCACAAATCAATGGTTCGCAGGACAAGTCTGTGAACATGCCTTCCCAGGCTAAGTCTGCCAAGGCAAACTCCTCTAAGCCAGCACAGCAGAAGCAGTCCGAACAGAAGCAGCCTGAGCAAAAGAAGTCGACTTCTGCCCCTAAGAAGCCGGAGAACTCTAAGCCTGCCGCTGCCCCTAACAAGCCGGCCGCACAAAACAAGCCTTCCGCAGCATCGGGCAAGCCTGACACTTCCAACGCCAAGCCAGGCAATACGGTACCGAAGCCAAGTGCGCCAGCCCCTACACAAGGTTCTGCTGAATCTAAGCCGCAGCCAGATCCTCAGAAGAAGCAGACTGATTCCAAGGCTCCAGCAAAGCCAGCTCCGAAGAACACCAAGAATGCTCGTCTGGTCTACCCACCTCAGGAAAAGGGCGCTGCAAACAAGCCAGCATCAGCTTCCCAACAGAAGACCGAGGCAAAGCAATCTCCTGCCGCTCCCAAGGGCGTAGCGCCGAAGAACTCTACACCTAAGAATTCTGCAGATTCCGCAGCCTCCTCATCCAAGGATGCGAAGGCCAACAAGCCTGCTGCAGAAAAACCAAAGCAGTCTGCACAAAAGGCACAGCCGACGCAGCCCCCAAAGCAAGCTCCTCAGAAGTCTCAGCCTGCCCAGCAACTTAAGCCAAAGACTTCTCAAGCTCCTCAGCAGAAAACTGCCGCTGCGAAGCCTCAGCCCGCTCAACAGCAGAAGCCACAAACTGCGCAGCAACAGAAGCCGGCGCAAAAGCAGGCCAGCCAACCCCAAAAGACTCCTGCTCAAAAGCCGATAAGCCCGAAGTCTCTGCCTGCCAAGAATGTGCAGCCAGGCGCCAAGGCCCAGCCAAGCAATAAGCCTCAGCAGCCTGCACAGAAGTCTGCACAGCAAAAGCCCCAGCCACAGCCGCAGAACCAGAACCAGTCTGGTTCTGCTCAAAAGCAACAGCTAAAGTCAGCTCCGCTACCAAAGAATGCTGCACAAAAGCCACAGCAGCAGGCTCAGCCAGCTCCGAAGGCTTCTGTTCAGAAGCCAGTTCAGTCGAAGCCGTCAGCACCGCAGGCTAAGTCTGCTGCTAAGTCTGCACCACAGACCGAGCAGAAGTCGGGCAAGAAGCCGCAGCCGTCTCAGCCGAAGAAGAACGCTGACCGCGCTGGCGGTGCTGGTCGCGCTGCTGGCGCTGCTGCAGCGGCAGGCGCAGCTGGTGCTGCAGGCACGGCAGGTGCTTCCGCAGCAAAGTCTCCGTCGGCGAAGACACCAGCGGCCGATCAGGAAATCAAGCGTGCACTCGCACGCCGTTCCCAGCCGGTTGGTACGCCTACCCCAAAGCAGATGAAGCCACCGAAGCCTTCCCGCGAGGCACGTAAGAATCCTGAGCAGCACGATGGTACCGGCAAGGCAGCCTCTGCTGGTGCTGTGGCTGGTGCGGCAGCAGGCGCGGCTAGTGCTTCCACGGCGTCGGCAAGCGAGGCTCCAAAGAAGACCTCCTACGTGCAGCCGCCGCAGAAAGCATCGCAGCCAAAGCAAGACTCCAAACCGGCAAAGCCGGTGATGGTGGACCGCTTCCCGCACGAACCGGAAGCGTTGAAGACCCCGCACGATAGCAAGGAAGTAAAGCGCACTAAGCGCGCACGCCTGCGCCAGGTTAAGGGCCTTGACGGCCTGCGCGGCTTAGCCGTTCTTGCTGTGGTTATCTACCACTTCTTCGGCGACGTGCTGCCTGGTGGTTACCTTGGCGTGGACATGTTCTTCGTGCTCTCCGGCTTCCTCATCACCTCCCTGCTGGTGCGTGAGTTCCGTGTGAGCGGTCGAATCAGCCTGAAGGACTTCTGGGTACGTCGATTCCGCCGCATCCTGCCCGCAGCGCTGACCGTTTTGATTATCTGTACTGCCATCGTGGCCCTCATCGGCGGCGATATCGCAGTCGGTATCCGTGAGCAGTTCCTGGGCACGTTCTTCTTCGTCAACAACTGGACGCAGATTGCCACCTCCCAGTCCTACTTCGCGGACAATGAGATCCAGGTCTTTGCCCACTACTGGTCCTTGGCCGTAGAAGAGCAGTTCTACGTCATCTGGCCGCTGCTTATCTTTGGTGTCTTTGCCATCTCCCGCCGTCAGCCGCGCCGTCTGCCAATCGCAGTCTCGCTGCTGCTGGCTATCGCCTCCGGCGTAGCAATGTGGCTGATTTACACCCCGGGCCAAGACCCAACCCGCGTGTACTACGGCACCGATACCCACGCCTTCGGCCTGCTCATCGGTGCTATTCTGTCCCTGATTGTTACCAGCACCAAGTCCCACCCGAAGGCAGATTCTTGGCCAAGCCCTGGTAAGTCTGAACAGGTAATGGCCGGCGTCATCGGCACCTTCGCCTTGGCCGGCTACATCGCGCAGCTGTTCCTCATGCCGGACGATGCTGAGTTCACCTACCGCGGCGGCCTCATCCTCACCAGCGTTCTCGGCGCACTGATGATCTGGGGCGTTATCCGTGAGTTCGGTCCGCTCAAGTGGATCTTCAGCACCGCCGTCATGCGTTGGCTCGGCCAACGCTCCTTCTCGCTGTACCTGTGGCACTGGCCGGTCGTGATGATTTTGCGCGCGATTTTCGACGGAAACCACTCCTCCGACAAGCCGTGGATTCTGGGCCTTGTCGCGGTACCGATCTCTTTCTTGCTGGCAGAGCTTTCCTACCAGTTCGTGGAGAATCCTTTCCGCCGCGGCGGTTACAAGAAGACGTGGACTGGCTACTGGGCGGCCCGCCCATCCATGTCCGAGATGAAGGACGGATTTGCCAAGGCCTTTTGGCCGCTCGTGCCGTTGATCGTCGTCGCTTCCCTAGTGGGCGTGGGCTATGCGCTGGCGACCTCCAGCGATAAGTCTGAGCTGGAGCAGCAGCTCGAGCAACTGCAGAAGCAGAATAAGTCCACGCAAAACGGCGGCCCAGCGCCTGCTGCCGCACCAAGCACGCAGACGGAAAAGACGCGTCGCCCGATGCCAACCGGCAATGAAATTACCGCCATCGGTGACTCGGTGATGTTGGCTGCCTCCGAGGCACTGCAGCAGCGCTACCCAGGCATCTACATCGACGCTGAGGTCTCCCGCCACTACAGCGCTGCCCCACCAATCATCGAGCAGCTGAAGGCAGCCGGCGACCTGCGCTCCACGGTCTTCCTTGGCTTCGGCACCAATGGCCCGGCATTCCCCGACCAGATTCAGGAAGTCGTTGACCTCATCGGCCCAGACCACACCATCGTGATGGCCGTTCCTTACGGCGACCGCGAATGGATGGCACAGTCTCAAAGCGACGTCATCGACGCTGCGAAAAAGTACGACAACGTCTACCTCGCTGACTGGTGCACCCACGCACAGAACAACCCGAACTTGCTCTATTCCGACGGCATTCACCCGCTTCCGGAAGGCGCCTCGGAATACGCCCTGGCGTTCCACTACGCCTTGTTGCAGTACTCCAACTACGACAAGAACTTGGATTCCAAGTGCCAGATCTAGTAGTTCTTTAGCCAAAGCTCCTAGAACGCAAAAGGCGGACGGTCCCTTACAACGGACTGTCCGCCTTTTCGTTTGTCTAACGCTTGAGCCGATATCTTCGTTATCATGTTTTTGGATTTATGTAGGAAACTGAACACACGAGGAACTTCCTGTTGACAGCTCTACGCAAGGAATGGATTTGGTTGGCCGCCACGGCAGCGCTTGCGCTAGTCGCCGCAATAGTTGTAATTCTCGGCTGGGACAGCCTCCCAGACCCGCTACCCAAGCATTTCAATGGTCGAGGCGAACCTGATGCATGGATGCCAAAGACCTATCGAAATGCAATTGGTTTTGCGTTACTTGTACCTCTCGTTCTCACGATTACATCAGCAGTAACTATCGGAATAACGCAACAAAGCACCAAGACAACCACAAGCAGCTATTCGCAGGCTTCTGCGGTTGATATCGAGCGTAGCCGTGCTCACTCCGCTGCTATCCTTCCCACGTTAAGCTTTTGGTTCTTCGCCCTAACGGCGATCTGCACGGCGTTCGCGCTCACTGGAATCTTTCTCAGCGGCCCTAGACCGCTAATTTTCCCCTGCTTAGTCGTTGCCATCCTTGTGGTTTGCGTCTGGCTCGTGTTCAGGTTGAATAGCATAAATAAAAAGCTGGATGAACAATTTCCTGACTCCTCTACAGCGGGCAAGCTTCGTTACGGATTGTTCTACTACGACCCCACAGATACCCGCGCGATGGTGCCCCTTCCCAGCGGTTCTTCCCAATTCAACTTTGGGCAGAAAAATTCCTGGTTTATCCTCGCTGGGCTCTTAGTACCTGCGGCCCTATTGATTATCCTTCTTAGCGTCGCGGCCTAGATTGCCCAAATAAAAAAGTCCGCCTCCCTGCGCTGCGTGGTTGTATACACGGTGCAGGGAGGCAGATTACTTTTAAGCCAGTGCCTTAGGACTCGACCTTGTATTCGGCCATGCGGTCCCACTCAGTCTTGCCGTCGATGTGGACGTTGATGATTTCTGGGGTCTCAAGCAGGTACTTCGGGAACTCCTCGCAGGAGCGCTTGAAGTGCTCGCCCTCGACGTGCTCGACGTCCTTGCCATCGGCATAAGCCTCAACGAGGAGGAAGCGCTGACGGTCCTCCGGATCACGGTACCAATCAAAGTTCAGGCAACCCGGCTCCGCATTACAAGCCTGGGTGTACCAGTCGATCTCCTCGAGGAAGGTTTCTGCGTATTCAGGCTTTACGTGGAATTTTACGTTAATCAAAATCATGAGCCCCATCGTACGTATGTGTACTTTCGTCCGCCACGATGCAGCACAGCGGCATGATTGGGGGTTTCACCAACGAGCACAGCACGCGCCACCCAGATCGCCTTCGGCAACAGTAGCCAAATACTATATTGTGTAAGAATCCTCTTTAGAAAGGCCCCTACCCTCCTGTAACTACGCAAATCTCTTTGGACGAAGGCCGCGCGCTGTGGCGCCGGAGGCTTCGCCGATGGATTGCACTCGGGGTTTTATCGTCGTCTGCGGACTGATTTTGTGCGTAGGTACGATCCTTGGCAGAGAGGCTGCCCGCAACTGGGCCGATTATCACGCAGCACGCCCGCTGTGTGAGCGCGAGGTGCTCAAGCAGGCCAAGATTCCGGAGCGCGCAATGTTCCTTACTGAGACCATCCCGGAAACGGATTCAAAGATCAGCGCGCCCATGCGTGTTTATACCGCCCACGGTGAGGTCATCTTCATCAACGATGAGGGCGTTGAGGATGAAGGCACCTATGACTGCTTGGTGAGTTTCCGTACCCATAGCTTTGTCACGAGCCGCGCCGAAGTCTCTGGCATTGCCCCCGCTGCCCTAGTGGAGGCTTCATGAGTTCGCTGGCGAAGGAACTAAGCGCTAGGCGACGCCGTCAAAAACTCGGCGTCGCTCTTCTTGTGGTGGGAGCAGTCGCGGTGACTGCGTTGTCGATGACCCGCTCAATTTCGAAGTACTACGGATGGATCAATATCAACCGTGCGGCTCAGGTCTGTGAGGCCACCGTGCAAGACCTTGCCGCCCGCCCCGAGACAGTGAACTTTCCCGGCGCGCCTGACATGGTCACCGACCGTATCTTAAAGGACGGAATCGTCCACTATGCAGGCACCGGCAGCGTGACTATGGAGGACGCAGCCGGTACCCGAAACGTGGGTTTCTTTAGCTGCTCTGTAGATCTGCGCGCGAGCACCAATTTCGTTGATTCGAGCGCCACGCTATTAGGCGTAGAGCCGGCCGCATTAGCTAGTTGAAAAAGTACTCGGCGAGGTAGACAAAGTTGCCGTCAAAGCTGGTGGCTACGCCGAAGTGCTTGCCCGGTGCTGGGGTAACTGGAACGTCACGGTTGAGCCAGTTGAGGCGGTCGTGAGCTTCCTGAATGGTCAGGCGGTAGACGTTGCCGCTGCCTTCGTTCAAGTGAGTGCGGCCGTCACCGACGTTACTGCGGTAGGTAAGAGCACCAGCCGCGCCCTGGTCAGCCCATTCCTGAGCGATGTTGCGAGCGTTCGGATCCTCAACGTGGCCCTGCTTGCGCAGGTGCTCAGTGGTGGCGCCGACGAGGTGGTGAGCTACCTCCGGAGCTGGCTGCTTGACAAACGGCGGAAGCTGAATGTTGTACTGCTTTGCAAGGTCATAAGCCTGCGGTGGCAGTTCGACCTGTGGGACGCCAGCTGGAATGAACTGGGAGCTGCCAGCGGTGACATCTGCCGGGATGCCCGCAGGTAGCTGGGAGGAGAAATCCGGAAGCTGAGCGTGTGCAGGAGCCAAGCTGCCGGCTGCGAGAGTAAGGGCGATGGAAACGGGGAGAATACGGCGCGTCAGTTTCATATCCTCCACCGTGCCACACACTGGGGCGAGCTGAATAGTATTAGGCAGTGCTGAAAGCGAGATCGCAATAGCATTGTTATCTACGCATTCTTAGCCTTCGAGCTTCTCGCCAAGCTCTAGCCACTCCATCTCAAGCTCCTCGCGCTGAGAGGTTACTTCCTTCAGCTTGCTGTCTAACTCGGTTAGCTTCGCGGTGTCGATGTCGCCCGCGCCTGCCACCTCGGCCATCTCGGCGTTGAGCTTGGTGGCTTGCTCGTCGAGCTTGCCCATTTTGCGCTCCAAGGCATTCATCTTCTTGGTCAGCTCGCGTTCCTCTTGGGAGGACAGGCGCTTGGTAGATTCCTTCTTGGCGTTTCCTGCGCCATTGCCGCTGCCGTCGGGAGCAGAATCCTGTTTCGCGCTTTCGCCGAGGTTGACCACGCCTGCGGGCTGAGCCGCGTCGAGGGCGGCGCGGCGGCGCAGGTATTCGTCAATGCCGCCTGGCAAGTTGGTGAGTTTTCCGTCGCCAAAAAGCGCATACGTATTATCCGCAATGCGCTCAATGAGGTAGCGGTCGTGTGAGATGACCACCATCGTGCCCGGCCAAGAATCGAGCAAGGACTCCAGTTCCTGGAGAGTGTCGATGTCGAGGTCGTTAGTTGGCTCGTCGAGCAGCAGCACGTTTGGTTCTGCCATCAACACGCGCGTTAGCTGGAGGCGGCGACGCTCACCACCGGACAAGTCCCCCACCGGGGTGCGCTGGCGCTTAGCGGAAAAGCCCAGGCGTTCTGCAAGCTGCGAGGCAGACAATTCTTTCTTGCCCAGTTGGACGTAGGTGGCCACGTCCTCCACGGCGTCGATTAGCCGGCGCTGCGGATCAAGGTCATCGAGTTCCTGGCGCAACCAGCCCAGACGTACCGTCTGCCCCTCAATGCGCTTGCCCGCAGCGAGTGGATGTTCGCCAGCCAGGGCGCGCAGCAGCGTGGTCTTGCCTGAACCGTTCACGCCGACCAGTCCGATGCGCTCACCCGGGGCCAAGCGCCACGTGAGGTGGTCAACGAGTTCGCGGCCATCCGGCGTCGCAATCGTGGCATCCTCAAGTTCAATGACCACGCGACCTTGGCGCTGCTTGGAAAAGGCCATGAGCTCAACCTTGTTGCGCGGTGCTGGGACATCAGCGATAAGTGCCTCTGCCGCTTCCACGCGGTAGCGCGGCTTCGAGGTACGCGCCGGCGCGCCGCGGCGCAGCCATGCTAGCTCCTTACGCGCCAGGTTCTGGCGGCGCTGCTCCATCGCATCGGCCTGACGGGCACGCTCGGCGCGGGCATAAATCCAGTCGTTGTATCCGCCCTCATAAGGATCGACCACGCCGTCGTGCACCTCCCACGTGGTGGTTGCCACGGTATCGAGGAACCAGCGGTCGTGGGTGACTACGACCGCTGCGAGCTTGCGCGCCAGGAGATGCTGTGCCAGCCACTGCACTCCTTCCACGTCCAGGTGGTTGGTCGGTTCGTCGAGCACGATCAAGTCAAGCTCCTGGACCAATGCAGCGGCCAGGTTAACGCGGCGGCGCTCGCCACCAGACAGAGAACCTACCGGCGTATCTAGGCCCAGTTCCACGATTCCGAGGCCGCCCAAAACGTCGCGCACCTTGGCATTCGAGGCCCATTCGAAGGTCTCGAGGCTGAGCGGTTCGATGATGACCTGGGCGATGGTCAGGGCGTCATCAAGCTCAAAGCGCTGGGTCACCACGGCCATGCGCAGGTCAGAATTGTGGGACACACGCCCCTCATCCGGCGGCTCGATACCGGTGAGCACCTCCAGCAGCGTGGTCTTGCCGCCGCCATTTACGCCAACGATTCCAATGCGGTCCCCGCTTTGAACACCCAACGACACCCCGTTGAGCAGCGTCTGCAGACCGAAAGATTTGGAAACTTTTTCCAGGTTAATAAGGTTCGCCATAACGTTTAACCATCTTAGTGCCTAGCGCGCGGTTCCCCCTCACCACTTCAGACTATTGCAAATGAAAATTACTCTAAATAGGCTAAATGGCTATGAAGAAATCTGCGCTATCTATTCTTGCCGCTGTCTCCGCAACAACGCTCCTTGCCACTTCCTGCTCCAAGCCCGCTGATGAGCAGGCCCCGGCCAACGATGCCGCGACTGAGTCGCACGAACACGAGGGCCACGATCACGAGGGCCACGATCATGAGCACGATCAT
The DNA here is from genome assembly GCF_001836185.1 of Corynebacterium sp. HMSC036D03. NCBI lineage: Bacteria > Bacillati > Actinomycetota > Actinomycetes > Mycobacteriales > Corynebacteriaceae > Corynebacterium > Corynebacterium sp. HMSC036D03. Next base: position 62,722 of record NZ_KV827718.1, on the reverse strand, counting down.
GAAGGCCACCATCATGAACACGATGGAATGGAGGCCGACGAGGGCGAGACCGAAGTTGCTCAGTTACCCAATCGCGTGGTCATCTCCCACGAAGGCGGCTTGAAGACCTACGACGCCAAAACCGGCGAGGTCATCGAGGAAGAGGAAATGCCTGCATTCCTGCGCCTGTCCAATGCTGGCGATAACCGCCACGTCATGGTCACCAAAGGTGATAAGTTCCTTAGCTTCGACTCCGGCCTCATCACCAAGCCGCACGGCGATCACAACCACTACTACACCGCCGAGCCTAAGCTTTCCGACGCCGAGATCGAGGCGCCGCACGCCGGCCATGTGGTCCACCACGACGGCTTCACCGCCCTCTTCTCTGACGGCGAAGGCACCGCACAGGTCTTCCCAACCGACCAGGCTGGCGATCCGAAAGACGTCAAGACCTTCGAATCCGGCGCAGCACATCACGGTGTTGCCGTTCCGCTCAAGGACGGCTCCATCGTCATGACCAAGGGCACCGAGGACGAGCGCCACACCATCCAGCATCTATCCAAAGACGGCAAGGTCCTGACCGAGACCACCAAGTGCCCAGGCGTTCACGGTGAGGCTACCGCCGGAAACGGCAAGCTCTTCTTCGGCTGCGAGGACGGCCCAGTTGTCTTCGACGGCAAGGAGTTCCACAAGATCGACGTTTCCGCCTACGCGGGCAAAGACGGCTACCAGCGCTCCGGCAACTCCGCCGGCTCTGAGGAATCCGACGTCATCTTGGCTGACAACAAGACCGAAAAGGACGCCGAGTTCGAGCGCCCAACCTCTGTCTCCCTCATCAACACCAAGGACTACTCCGCCAAAAAGGTTGACCTCGGTTCCTCCTACTGGTTCCGTTCCCTGGCCCGCGGCCCGCTGGGAGAGGCCCTCGTGCTGACTTACGACGGCAAGCTCAACGTCATCGACCCAGAGACCGGCGAGATTACCAAAAAGATCGACGCCATCTCCGAGTGGCGCGAGAACGAAGAATGGCAGCTGCCTGGACCGATCCTCAAGGCGGAAGACGGCTACGCATTCGTCACCGATGCCAACAAGAAGGAACTCGTTGTCATCGACCTCTTCGAGGGCAAGGAAGTAAACCGCTTCAAGCTGGACATCAAGCCAACCGAGATGGCTGTGCTCTAGATAAACAAAAGCTGCAGTGAGGGGACTTTGCCCTACTGCAGCTTTTACTTTTTAATAACACCCTAAATTACTTCGATTCCTGGTGCCGGCGAGGTGGTCACAATGCCACGGGTGCCCTTGTTATCGAACATCACTTGGGCCACGACTTCACCAGCGGTCTCCTCGTCCTCGCACAGGAAGGCACAGGTAGGACCAGAGCCAGAGACGATTCCAGTCAGCGCACCAGCGGCCATTCCGGTGTCCAGAATCTTGCGCAGATCTGGGCGCAAAGAAAGAGTTGCCGCTTGCAGGTCATTGCGCAGCACCTTTGCGAGAGCCTCGGGACGCCCGCTCATCAGCGCCTGCGCCACCGCGGAAGTGTCCATGGTGGGGTTGCTGCCCTTCCCCGCTGCGCGAAGCTCATCAATCTTGGCAAAGACGGCCGGAGTGGACAGCCCTTCCGCATTGGTGATGATGGCCCACGTATACGTTCCGCAGCTAAGCATCGGCGCCAACTTCTCGCCGCGACCCGTGCCCAACGCCGTGCCGCCGATTAGCGTGAAGGGCACATCAGAGCCTAGGCGCGCTGCCAGTGTTAGAAGTTCTTCTTCACTTACAGCGCCGAAGTCAGCAAATGCGTGAGCGGCCAGGCGCAATGCCGCGGCCGCATCCGCAGAACCGCCCGCCATGCCGCCAGCGGCGGGAATCCCCTTTTCTAGCTGCAACCTGACCTTGGGCAAGGCAAGCTCGCGCTCGCCGCGTACTGCATCCGCTACCGCTTCGACGGCTCGCCATGCTAAATTCTTGTCATTTTCCGGCACGCCTGCGGCATAGGTACCGCTCGCGCGCAGTTCCTGCACGACTGGGCCCGTGGTCATCGCTGCAGGAGTGCTATCCTCAAGCGTTTCGAGGCTAACCACATCAGAAATATTCAGCGATTGAAAGACGGTGGCGAGTTCATGGAAGCCGTCGGGACGCGCTGCCTCGACTCCTAAGTGCAGGTTGACCTTCGCATGGGTGCGAGCACGAATTAACAATTCACACCTGCCAATCGGACAAAGTCTTCGGTGGCCAGCTTCTCACCACGCTGGCGCGGGTCGATGCCGGCTGCCACTAGAGCCTCTTCCGCGGCAGGGCCGCCGCCGAAGTGACCAGAGAGTGCCGCGCGCAGGGTCTTGCGGCGCTGTGCAAAGGCGGCGTCGACAAGTGGGAAAACCGCCTTGCGCGTCTCATCGTTGATAGGCCACGGCGCATTCTCGAAGCAGTCGATGCGCACTAGGCCAGACTCGATGTTCGGCGCCGGCCAAAAGACGTTCTTGCCGATGGTTCCGGCCTGCCGGACGTTGCCGTAGAAGGAAGCCTTCACCGAAGGAACGCCATAGACCTTGCTGCCAGGCTTGGCGGCGAGACGCTCTGCCACCTCAAGCTGAACCATGACGAGTACGCGGCGGATGGAGGGATAAAGTTCCAGAATGTGCAAAAGAACCGGCACCGCGACGTTGTACGGCAGATTTGCCACCAGCGCAGTCGGCTCGCCCAACTCGCCTGCCGTAATACGCAGCGCATCTTTTTCCACGAGCCGCAGGTTGCCTGCTTGCTCCGGTGCGCGCTGCGCGATGGTATCCGGCAGCTGCGCTGCAAGGCGTGGATCAATTTCTATCGCCGTAAGGTCATCGACTGCCTCAAGCAGGCCCAAAGTCAGAGATCCCAGGCCGGGGCCTACCTCAACGACGCGGTCTTCCCGCTGCAACTGCGCCGCACTAACGATGCGGCGGATGGTGTTGGGATCGTGCAGGAAGTTCTGTCCCAGCTTCTTCGTCGGGGTCACGTCCAGCTTCTCGGCCAATTGGCGGATTTCCACGGGCCCGAGCAGTTTGGGTTCAGTCATGCAATTTAGAGTAGTCGAGGTTTTCCGGATACAAAGAAAGCCCGCTTCCGCGGGCTTTAAAATGGCGCTTCGAGGCGCCTAAAAAGTCTGCGTGCTTAGCGCAGCCCCAGCTTCGCGGTACAAGCAGGCCATGCGCCCCAGCCCTGCGCGGCTTGAACCTTTTCAGCTACAGCGATCTGCTGCTCACGGGTTGCCTGCCATGCTTCCGGCGCATATGCGGTGCCGCCGAAGCCAGCCCAAGTGGATGGGGTGAACTGCAGGCCGCCGGAGAAGCCGTTGCCAGTGTTAATCGCCCAGTTACCAGTTGCCTCGCACTGTGCGATGGAGTCCCAGACGGAGCCATCGGCTACGGCGGGTGCAGCTGCGCCACCAGCCTCAGGCTTCTTCGTGCCACGAGCGATGGTCGCAGCAACCGGCTCGGTAACGACCTTTTCCTTGACGACGTCCTCGGATTCCTTGGCACCATCCTTCATCACCAGCTTGCGGGTGACCTTGCGCTCACCCTTGACGGCTTCCTCGCGGATTTCCTCGGTGCCCTCTTCGAGCTCTGGGTCATCGACGTAGTTTGGCTCTGCCTCGAACTCTTCGGTGGCGTCGTAGAAGGTGGTAGAAACTTGGTCAACCTTGATGGACATGCCGTTGGTCACCGGGGTGTCCATGGCGGGGAAGACGCGGTCATCTTCATCCACACCAATGCCGCGCTCCTCGATGACGTCCTTGACGGTCTTGGCAGCAATGTTGGTGTAGGTAATCTTGCCGCCGTCGTTGATCTTGACGATCTTCGGCGACGTAACCTCCAACTCCATACCATCTTCCAGAGCGTCATCCTTTTCCACCTTCTTGTCACCGGAGGTAACAGAAGCACCGGGCTTCACGCCGCCTAGCTCACCCAAGAGATCAGAAACGGTGAGGTTGGTGGAAGAAAGCTGCTTTTCGACGCCGTCGATAGTAACGGCAACTGGCTTAGAGGTGCGCACGGTGATGTTGTCACCGTCGGCAACCTTTTCAGAAGGAGCCGGGTAAACGAGATCCTCGCCGCCGACGTTGACGCCCGCAGCTTGCAGCGCCTCATCGACGTTACCCGCGAAGGTGGCCAGCTCGACCTTGTCGCCGTTGACGTCAAGGGTGATGTCCTTCTGCGCAGAAACAGCGACGACTCCGCCCACTGCCAAAGTACCGAGCACACCACCGGTGGCAAGGCGCAGAGGCAGGGAACGGGAAGAATTGATGCGCTTAATCTGGTTCATGAAACTCTCTCATCGAAAACGGGGGGAAGCAGAGTAAATCTTTGAATAACGATACGATAACAGCAGGATGCAGTCGAAAACGATTTTTCTACCTACACCACTTCCAACACTGCTTTCACATTTGGCACGTCCATCACCGCTGAGCAGGAAAAACTCCGAATATGAAGATCGTCACAGATTTAAGCATGAATGCTTAAATCTAACCTAGGAGAGGCCGAATACCGAAGTGAACGTCTGGTTAACCTCTTCGATCAGTGCCTCGACGCGCATGCCTCGCACCTCAGCAATGCAGTTATACGTATGCCCGATGAAGGTCGGCTCGTTGCGTGCGCCGCGGAATGGCTCCGGAGTCATATACGGAGCGTCGGTTTCCACCAGCAGCTGACCAGCCGGCGCTGCGGCTGCTGCCGCGCGCATCTCTTCGTTACGCTTGAAGGTCACGTTGCCGGCAAAAGAGAGAACCCAACCGCGCTCGAGTGCTTCCTTCGCCACCTCAAACGGCGAGGAGAAACAGTGCAACATGACATTCTCGGCGTCGCCAAGCACCCGCAACAGGTCCGCATCCGCCTCGCGGTTGTGGATCATCAAGACCTTACCGGTTTCCTTGGCCAGATCCATGTGCCAGCGCAGCGCCTCTTCTTGCACCTCAAGTGGTGCGGTGGATTCCGGCTCATGTTTAATCCAATAGGTATCAAGGCCGGTCTCCCCGATTGCCACGCAGCGTGGGTCCGCAGCCATCTGCGCCAGCCGCGTACGTGCCTGCTCGTCCAATTCCTGCGCCTTGGTGGGATGGATGGCGCACGCTGCCCACACATTGGAAAATTCGTGCGCGGCCTGCAACGCCCGCTCGGCCTCTTCCAAGCCATCGCCTACCGTAACCATGCGCGACACCCCTGCAGCACCGGCGCGGGACACGATGTCGGCGGCTGGGTCCTTGCAGGAGGCTAGGTGTGTATGGGCGTCGACAAGCTGTGACAAGCCTTCTGCTGGAACAGGGACTGGGCGTGGCTTCTTTTTAGACATGGACGCAATTGTAATCTGGAACGCATACGAAACCACCATTTTTTGGATCCGGCAGCCCAAGGCCAAGGCATGGGCACCAACGTCGCATCCATCAAGTTGCATGAGAAGCTCGGTTTTGCCAATGTAGGAACGTTCAAAGAGGTGTCCTACAAGAGGGGACACTGGCTAAATCTCGCCCATTTGCAGCTGCTCGTCTAGCCTCCTCGCAACTGCTTAATTCTGTAAGGATCCCTGACACCTATGCACGTCCGTCCCGCCGCGCTTTCCGACGCCGCCGCAATCGCCTCCATCTACAACGCCGCCTCCGCCGCTACCCCAGCGGCAAACTTGGTAACCTGGCAGGAATCCGTCGAGGATCGTGCCGAGTGGCTCGAACAAATGGAAAAGGACGGCTACCCCGTCTTCGTTGCCGTAGAAGATGACGAGATCATCGGTTGGGCTGCCTATTTCCAATTCGTAACGCCAGCCATCTACTACGGCACCGTAGAAAACTCCGTCTACGTCGCTCCTTCGGCGCGCGGCAAGGGCGTGGGCAACGAGCTCATGTGCGCCGTGGTCGACGATGCCAAGGACAACGACTACGTGCAGACGATGATCACCTACATCGTCGATACCAATGAGGCTTCCATCCGCCTCCACAAGAAATTCCACTTCGAAGAGACCGGCCGCATGCCCAATATCCACACCAAGGACGGAGTGCGTCTGGGCCTAGTACACCTGCAACGTCACTTCGACAGGAGCTCGTCGTCGATGTAGACCGAGCGGGCGGCGGCAACGCCTGCCACCGCCATCGCTAGGGTAAGTGCGATGAGCACACCCAACGGAACTTCCCAGCCGCCCGTTGCTTGCGCGAGAACGCCGAAGAGGAACGGGAATGCGCCAGCCAAAATATAGCCACCCGGCTGCACGAAGCCGGAAAGGCGTGCTGTTACCTCCGGCTGCCGGGTGCGCGCGGCAATCAGGGCGAGGGCCAGCGGGAAGCACATTCCGCCGATGCCCATCAGAGTGGCCCAGGTAAGCGGCGCTGCGCTCGCGTTGACGAGCACCCCCAGCCAGCCGGCCAAGGTAGTAGCCGACAAAACCAGTGGAACGGGACGGAGATCTCGCAGCCGCTCAATGAGAACCGGCATGATAAGCCCGCCGACGACGTTGATGGCGCCGATGAGCGCGAGCGCCAGGCTAGCCCGGGAGGCGGAGACCCCACGGCTTTCAAGCATCGTGGGCAGCCACCCCATCTGTGCATAAGCCATGGTGGATTGCAGGCCAAAGAAGAAAAGAAGTGCAACAGCGGTGCGCGAACGGCGCATCGGAATCGCCGCGGTATCCGGGCTTTGCACTGGATCGACGCCGGTGTGCTTACAGGCAATCAGCCACCCCACTACCTGCAGGGCGACAGGGATTGCCCACGCAAACAACGACATCCGCCAGCCACCCAGGTGGGTAGACATTGGACCAAGGGCACTCGATACGCCAAGCACAGTGGTGTAAGTCGTCATCAACGCCACCACGGTGCGCGCAGTTCCGTAGGTCTTGATCCATGCAGGCAACAAGATGTTGGTGACAGCGATGCCGCCGACTACGAGCAGCGTGAGCGCAACGAAGGGTACGAAACTACTTACCCATGGGCGCGCGGCAAGCCCCACCACGAGTGCCACTGCGCCGCCGAGAAGAGTCGTGGTCAGGCCACAACGCCGCGCGATAGGAACGGCGGCCCAGCCCATCAGTGCGAAACACAGACCAGGAAGGGCTGTCAGGGTCCCGGCGATGGCAGGGCCAACGCCAAAAGCTGCGCTGATGTCCCCCAGCACCGGCGCCACGGAGGCGATTCCGGCGCGCAGGTTCAGCGCAGTTAAGGTAACGACCGCAAAAGCGAGAGCGGCCGCGATGCTTCGGCGAGCCACCATCTTACTTCTGGACGGGTGCCCACTCAGGGCCGGTCTCACCAAGCTCTGGGTCAAGCTTTGCCACGAGCGGCTTCGGCTTGGAAAGCGCAGTGCCAGGCTCGACGTCTACGCGCTTCCACGCTGCCAGCTGGGCGGTGTAATCACCGGTGATGATTGGGTACGGGTGATTCTCCGGCGGCAGGCCAACGCCTACGAGCTCAACCGGGATATCATCCACGACGTCGCGTACCTCAGGCTGTGCCGCCCAAATGCCATCGCGGCCCAAGGTCTCGTGGACCTTCTGCGCGGTAAACGGCAGGAACGGGGTGAGCATGGCGTTGCAGTCAGAGACCACCTGGAGTGCGGTCCACAGGACGGTGGCCAGACGCTCGCGTTGGGTCTCATCCTTGGCCAGCTTCCATGGCTCCATCGCTGCAATATAAGCATTCGCCTCACCAACGACGTGCATGACGGCGGTAATAGCCTGCTTGAATTTCGACTGCTCGAGGTAGCCTGCGGCAGTCTCGAAGGTCTCCTCCGCCAGCTGCAGGATGGCCTTGTCAGCTTCTTCCAGTGCGGCGGGAGCTGGGACTTCGCCGAAGTTCTTGTAGGCCATCGAGACGGTGCGGTTGACCAGGTTGCCCCAGCCATTGGCCAGTTCGTTGTTGATACGGCGCACGAACTCGTCCCACGTAAAGTCCGTGTCATTGTTTTCTGGACCGGCCACGGAGATGAAGTAACGCAGCGCATCCGGGCCGAACTCCGCCAAGAAGTCCTTGACGTAGATGACAACGCCCTTCGAAGAAGAGAACTTCGAGCCGGACATCGTCAGGTATTCGGAGGAAACAATCTCGGTAGGTAGATTCAGCTCGCCGAACTTGTGCAGCTCGCCGCCCTTCGCGCCCTTACCGGCGTAACCCAGGAGCTGCGCAGGCCAAATCTGCGAGTGGAAGGTGATGTTGTCCTTGCCCTGGAAGTAGTAATGGCGAGCCTCATCGTTCTGCCAGAAATCCTTCCATGCATCCGGGTTTCCGGTGCGATGCGCCCACTCGATGGAAGAAGACAAGTAACCGATGACAGCGTCAAACCAGACGTAGAGCTTCTTTGCGGAGTTTTCCTCCCAGCCCTCTACCGGAATTGGGATGCCCCAGTCGATGTCGCGGGTCATGGTGCGCGGACGCATGTCTTCGAGCAAATTCAGGGAGAACTTCAGGACGTTCGGACGCCAATCTTCGCGCGTCTTCAGCCATTCCTCCAGTGCGTCCTTCACGGAAGGCAGGTCGAGGAGGAAGTGCTCGGTCTCGATGAACTCCGGGGTCTCACCGTTGATCTTGGAAACTGGGTCGATCAGATCTACTGGGTCCAGCTGGTTACCGCAGTTATCGCACTGATCGCCGCGCGCCCCCTCAGCACCACAAATTGGGCAAGTTCCCTCGATGTAGCGGTCAGGCAAGGTACGGCCAGTCGACGGCGAGATGGCGCCCTTGGTGGTTTCCTTGAGCATGTAGCCGTTTTCATAAAGGCCCTTGAACAGCTCCTGTACTACCGCGTAGTGGTTGCGCGTGGTGGTGCGGGTGAAAAGGTCATAGGACAGGCCCAAGCCGGCGAGGTCGGTGACAATTTGGCGGTTATAACGGTCCGCGAGTTCGCGAACGGTCACGCCTTCTTTGTCGGCTTGCACCAGCAACGGAGTGCCGTGCTCATCGGTGCCAGAGACCATGAGAACGTTGCGGCCACGCATTCGCTGGAAACGTGCGAATACGTCAGAAGGAACACCAAAGCCTGCCACGTGTCCGATGTGGCGGGGGCCGTTGGCATACGGCCAGGCAACATTTACTACTACCGACTCAGTCATGCCCACCACTTTATCGAAGCCTTGGTCGTCGTCGCGCGTTGAGGGGGTCACATCGACAATGGTGAAAGATCCACGCACAAGGATACTTGCGCGCATAAAGACGCATAAAGAAACGCACCCTCTTGCACGATTGTGCAGGAGGGTGCGTAAAGAAGCTTTAGGAAGCGACTAAATCGCTTGCTTTAGCTTTACTTGTGCTGAGCGCGCTTGCGCTGAGCGCGCTTGCGCTGACGACGCTTCTTGAGCTCCTCAGCGCGCTGGTACTCGCGGTGCAGACGGCGCTCGCGCGCAAGCTTGCGCTGGAATGCCTGGGACTCGCGGTACTCCAAGTAGATGATGTCATTGCTGAGAGCCTTGTAGATGGCAAACATCAGGCCCACAACGATGAACAGGAATGGCAGCGCAGCCACAATGGTGACGCTCTGCAGATTAGACAGGGAGTCTTCATCGGCCAGCAGCAGGGTCAGGCCAACAGCCGCGGTGGCAACGCCCCATGCGGCGGACAGCCATGGCTTGGCGTTGGATGCACCGTTCTGAGACATCGAGCCCATAACGGTAGAAGCCGAGTCAGCGGAGGTAATAAAGAAGGTTGCGAGCAGGATAGCTGCGATGATGCCGGCGATGAAGCCGCCAGGCAGGTTGTGCAGCAGGTTGAACAGCTCAACCTCAGAGGATTCGCCGGAGATGGAGTTACCCTTCTGCTCCATGTGGATTGCGGTGCCGCCGAAGATGGCGAACCACACGGTGGAAAGACCAGCCGGGATCAGCATGACGCCGATGCAGAATTCGCGGACGGAACGGCCGCGAGAAATGCGTGCCAGGAACATACCGACGAATGGGGACCAAGAGACCCACCATGCCCAGTAGAAGATGGTCCAGGTGGACAGCCACTCGCCTGCTTCGCCGTTGTTGGACTCAGCGGTCCGGGAGATCATCTCGGTGAACGCATCCAGGTAGCTACCGATGGAGCCCGGAATCTGGTTCAGGATGGAAACAGTTGGGCCAAGGATGAACACGAAGATGGCAAGCAGTGCGGCCATAACCATGTTGGCGTTGGAGACATACTGGATGCCCTTGCCCACGCCGGACATTGCGGAAAGCAGGAAGGCCAGGGTCAGCACGAGGACGATGCCAACGACGACCTTCTGGGATGGGTTGTCGATGAGGCCAGAAGCCTGGATACCAGCCTGGATCTGGGTTGCACCGATACCCAGGGAACATGCGGTACCGAAGACGGTTGCAAAAATGGACAGGATGTCAATGATTTTGCCAACCCAACCATCGGCAGCGCGCTGGCCGATGAGCGGCACGAATGCTTGACTCAGCAGCTGCTTGCGGCCAATACGGAAGGTCGAGTACGCAATTGCGAGACCAACGATGGCATAAACAGCCCATGGGTGCAGGGTCCAGTGGAACATCGCCGTAGCCATCGACGTGCCCACTTCCTTAGCATCATGGCCAGGAACTCCGTTGAGGTAGTAGTTCAGCGGCTCAGATGCGCCGTAGAACATCAGGCCGATGCCCATGCCGGCCGCGAACATCATCGCAATCCAAGAGGGCGTAGAAAATTCAGGCTCTTCATCGATGTGGCCCAAGCGGATGGTGCCGAACTTGGAGGCGGCGATGAAGATAACAAATACAACGAAAATCGTGCCGAAGAGGACGTAGGCCCAACCAAAGTCGTTAACAACGAAGCTCAGTGCATCGCTAGCGAAGTTCGCAAAGTTGGTCGGAGCAGCCAAGCCCCATGCAACGATGGCGGCAATGAGCACGCCAGCGATGCCGACGATGGTCCAGTCGATTGGAGCGTTGTCATCGGCTGCCATTTCAATTTCAGGCTCGGTCATCTCATGGGGAGCGAAGTCCTCATTGCCGAGCATGTCTTGTAGCTGACTCGTCGCAGATGCTGATTCCAGCTTCTCATCAACGGTCTGGTACTCCTCAGACGAAACCGGCGCCGCACTGGACGCCGGATCCGTACCCTTTGCCGTATTCGAATCTGTTTCTGGATTAGTCATGCACTCCAGAATGAGGGCGGCTAATGCCAGGCGTCAAACTTATATGTGCAGTACAGCCGCCTAAATCCAGCATTTTCGCAGGATAATCTTACTTTACAATCAGCCACGCAAATGAAAATTAACCAGCATATGCAGGTCTTTTATCCTCCCGTGAGCTCTTGGCTATAACAATCCTGCAACAATTGGGCATTTAACACTATTTTTCGCTGTCACGGGCACTCAAGAAGGCGTCATAAAGTTCGCGATTAGACACCTGAGTACCGGCAGCGACTTCCTTGCAAGCATCCTTCGCGCGCACTCCATCTGCCACACGGCGCTGGACCTTATCCACCAGTTCCTCAAGCGATGAGGGGACCTCTTCCCCACCCTCAATAACAACCGTGATTTCACCGCGAGCATTGTCCTCAGCCCACTTTGCCAACTCACCCAAGCTTCCGCGCTTTACTTCTTCATAGGTCTTTGTCAGTTCGCGACACACGGCAGCAGGGCGGTCTTCACCCAGAACCGCCGCGGCGTCGGCAAGCGTCTGCGCCAAACGGTGGGGAGATTCAAAGAAGACAATGGCGCGTTTTTCACCGCGCAGCGATTCCAGCCACGCTTTGCGCGGTCCGGCCTTGCGTGGAGCAAAGGCGTCGAAGAGGAAGTGACCGACGCCGAGACCGGACAGAGCCAAAGCGGTGGGCACTGCAGATGGCCCGGGGAAACACGTCACCGGCACCCCAGCTTCGGCTGCTGCAGCAACGATGGAGTGCCCTGGATCAGAAACCAGAGGCATACCCGCGTCGGAGACAACCAAAACGGTGCCGGAACGAGCGGCCTCGACAAGTTGGGCTGCGCGTCCTTCTTCGTTGTGATCAAAGTTGGAGACCACCTTGCCGCGGATTTCGATCCCCAGAGCCTGCGCCAGGTTACGGACGCGGCGCGTATCTTCCGCCGCCACGATGTCGGCATGCTGCAGCGCCTGCATGAGTCGTGCCGAAGCATCTGCGATATTACCCAGAGGGGTGGCTGCCACAATTACTCCGCGTGGAAGGGGATCTAGACGAAACGAAGTATTCATGTCCCCTAGCTTTCCACAACTTTGCACAAGCAGAATCCCCAGGGGTCCGCCGCGTAGCCTAAACTCATCTAAGTGACTATTGCTACTGACTCTTCGCAGCCCGCAGGCACCCCACAGGCCAAGCTAGCAGGAAAGCCGCGTGGCAAGCATGCCTTCGCCGCCCCTGCTGCTCCTACCTCCTATGCTTGGGGCAAAGCAGATTGGGTCAGCACCGGCGTCATTGCAGTTTTAGCTTTCATCACCCGTTTCATCAGGCTCTCCGCCCCCGTCTCGCAGGGCACGCCAGTCTTCGACGAGAAGCATTACGTTCCGCAGGCCTTCGACATGGTGCGTAGCTGGGACAACCTCTTTATCGGCGGCATCGAGTCCAATCCAGGCTATGGCCTGGTGGTTCACCCGCCGCTGGCTAAGCAAATCATTGCTGTTTCCGAGTCTGTTTTTGGCTATAGCCCGCTTGGCTGGCGCCTGATGGCAGCGCTTTTTGGTGTAGGTACCGTGCTGCTGACAATGGCGCTCGCCCGCCGCGTCGCTGGTTCCTGGCAGGTTGCCACGATGGCCGGCTTGATTGCGGTATGCGATGGCGTGCTTTTGGTTTCTTCAAAGTTCGGAATGCTGGATATCTTCCAGGTCTTTTTCATCGTCGCGGCCGCATGGGCACTGGCACACGACCATAACCAGATGCGTTTACGCCTGCACACGGCATTTATCACGGGCAATATGGGCTCGTCCGATTTCGGGCCACGTTTAGGCTTCCGCTGGTGGCGTTTCACCGCAGGCGTCTTCCTCGGCTTAGCCCTTGGCGTGAAGTGGTCTGGCCTGTACTACATCATGTTCTTTGGTCTGCTTTCGGTCTTTAGCGATCTTGCTTTGCGACGCCGCTATCACGTACGCCGCTACGTACTGGGTACGCTCATCCGCGATACCCCGGCAGCTCTGGCTTCCCTAGTGCTGGTTCCGCTAGCTATTTACGTATGGACTTGGCGCGCATGGTTTGCCTCCGAAACCTCCGTGTTCCGCCATGCCAAGGTGGATGGAACTATTGCTGAAGACTCCCCGCTGCAGGCCCTGCCCGATGCACTCGCGGGTTGGTTCTACTACCACTCTTCGGTCTTGGAATTTCATGCTTCCCTGACCACCTCCAGTGGGCACTCGCACCCATGGGATTCAAAGCCTTGGGCTTGGCTCGTGGCGGCCCGCCCCATCCTTTACTACTCCTCTACTGATCTGCAGTGCAACGGCGCCGGCACCTGCCGCGAGATGCTCTACCTCTTTGGCACGCCTGCCATTTGGTGGCTGGTCATTCCAGCCGTGTTGTGGGGTCTATGGTCACTGCTGGTGCGCCGCAACCGCGCATTCCTCATCCCGCTGGTTGGATTCGCCGCAGGTTTCCTGCCTTGGTTGGCTGCCTTCGACCGCCAAATGTATTTCTTCTACGCCACGGCTTTCATCCCGTTTGTCATCGTGCTTATCTCCCTCGCGCTGGGCCAGATGATTGGACATGGCAAGAGGATTTCTTGGGACTGGCTGACTTCGCTTGCTGGCGGGGAAATCCGGACTGGAACATTCGTGGCAATTTGCTACTTGTGCTTGGTAGTGACGATGTTCATCTACTTCTCGCCAATTCTTTATGGTTTCATGATTCCGGACAAGTGGTACGAGTCGATGATGTGGCTGAACTCTTGGACCTAGATTCCTGTAATCCGGTTTCTCAGCGCGATCTCTTAATGCGGATTCGCGCTCAAAGAACGCCAGAAATCGGCGGCTGAATAACCTTTATGGGCTACCCAAGCCCAAGCCAGGACAATCGCGCTTATACCGGTGGCCAGGAGAATGTATATCTGGCTCATCATGATTGTGCCCAGCGCAATATCGCGCATGGTAAAGCCAAAAAGGAAGGCAAACATGGTTGCTGCAACCGGCAGCATGCCGGGAACGGAAGCTGGCCGCCAGGCAGCAAAGAACAAACCGATGGCCAGGCCGAAGCGCAAGGCCGCGCCCTCGATGAGAAGGCGTGCACGTTCAGGATCAGCGGTAGGGTCGAGTGTTCCCTCGGCGCCGGTGACGGCGAGCCCGGAAGCACTAACCACCACGAAGATAGCCCAGATAGAAAAGAGCAATCCGAGTACCACGAGTGCAACGCGCGCTACCGTCAGCGTGGTCTGACGTGCGCTGGAGGCACGGCGCCACTCTGGCTCAACGCCGGCGATGATGACCTCAGAAAGATCTTGTGGGGGTGCCATTCCTTCGGCCGATTCGACGAAGCTCAATGAGCGGGAAAGCGCCGCGGCCTTGTCGCGGTAAGCACGGCACTGCTCGCAGCTTTCCACGTGAGTTTCAATGACATCGCTAGAAACGTCGGTGGGTTCACCGTCGAGCTGCGCGGAGATTGCAGCTTGGATTTCCTCATGCGTCAACACGGCTCAACACTCCATCCAAGCTGACGCGGCCGGAACCGAAGACGACAATCATCACCAGCGAGGCAATCAGCACCGCTGGGTATTCAAAGCCGCCGTCCGCAGCGAAAAGCCCATGGCCTAGGTGCACAAAATACAATGCACACGCCATAAACAGCGCCAGGGCACCAGCGACAAAGGTGGTCAGAAGCCCGACAACGAGCAGGGAGCCGCCGATCATCTCCCCCAATGCTGCGATATACGCAGAAACATGGGGCTGAGGGATGCCCATCGCAGAGAACTGCCCTGTGGTCTCATCGATTCCGGCGAAGAACATTTTGTCAACACCGTGCGCGACGAAAACGAGGCCTAGTACTGCTCGCAAAAGCAGCAGCGCGGTATCGCGAACGGCGGGTCTATTCATGAGAAATACACTACCCTGGAACCCCTAGGTGCTGGCGAATCAACTGTATATGCCCCTAACGCACAGCTCATCGACAGCCGCTGGGAACCGATACGGGCAAAAGGCAGTCAAATAGTGCAAGAGCCAAATGCGCTTACACATTCAACGAAGGAAAAGACATGACCATGACGAATCCTTTCGCCGAGCCGCAGCAGGCGGAAAGCGATAAGGCCACCACAGGTATCGCACCCACCATAGGCACCCCAAACGCCTCCGCCCCCGAGTACACGGCTAACTCGGAGCGAACCGGGCTGGTCTACGACGCCGAGGGAGTTGGCCGTCCGCCTTGGGCGATGGCCTCTCCCCTGTTGCGCGAGTACTACGACACCGAGTGGGGAATGCCGGTCCGCGATGAAGCGGGACTTTTTGAACGCTTAACTTTGGAAGGCTTCCAGTCAGGGCTGTCTTGGGCCACTGTCCTGCGCAAGCGCGAAGCCTTCCGCGCTGCGTTCGCTGGCTTCGACCCGGATATCGTTTCGGCTTTTGGTGCAGCTGAAGTAGAGCGTCTACTCAATAACCCGGAGATTATTCGGAATCGCCGCAAGATTGAGGCTGCCATTAACAATGCAGATGCCACGGTGAAATTGCGTGAAAAGGGCGGCTTGAGCGAATTCATCTGGTCCTTCAGGCCGGAGGAAAATCTCTACCCGCGTTATATGGAAGACATCCCTAAAACGACCGACAAGGCCAAGGAATTATCCAAGGCCTTGAAGAAGGAGGGCTTTACTTTCGTAGGCCCCGTTACCTGTTTCGCGCTAATGGAAGCCATCGGCATGGTAGATGCCCATCTCATTGGCTCTCATCGCCGCGGAACGTCCGGGGTCTGGGAAAGTGAACTGGATGCTTTCAAGCATCCAGTTCAGAATATCTAGTTCACGAAGGCATCTAGCTCACGCGGCGTGATGCGAGGTCGTCGCGGCGCTGGCGATTGCTCACGTGCGGTCCGTCGAAGCCGTCGAATTCATCGTCATCATAATGGACCGGCAGATGGTCGAAGTCCGGGCTGTCATCGTCAACTTCCAGTACTACAGCGCCTGGGCGGCGCAGGCTACGCGGGATGGCCAGTTCATCATCTTCTGCACTGCGGACGCCGAGACGGGCGCGGCGCAGGTGGTACACGCGGCGACGCAGCAATGCCTGCTCCTGACGGACCTGGGTACGCAGAGCAATCAAATAGATCATGGTGACGATGCCGGCGATTCCCGCAAACCACCAGGTCCAGCTACCTACTACGATGCCCAAGCACACGGTGAGAACAACCGCCAAGGAAAGACCCAACAGCGTACGCTGACGGCGCTGGTAGCGGGTTGCGGAAGCAGCCTTTTCTGCTACCGGATCCCAGCCGCCGCGCCCAAGTCGACGCTGCGCAAAAGCAACCTCATCCTCAGATAGATCAGTATCCTCATCCATCTCAGTTTCGGATTCCTCGACAGACTCGATGGCCTGTGGAATCTGGCTCACCTGTTCCTCGGTGTCGACCGCTCCGGGATACATCAAGTCCACAGGCGAGGTATACGCCGAATCAAGGTCGTAAGCATCGTCTGCGACCTCGGCCACTGCTGGCGCGCTGAAGACCTCTGCCGCCTCCGCATCATCCGCCAGCTTGGATTTCAGACCCGCAGGCTTATCCTTTTCGGTTTCATCCTCAATGAGGAGCTCATCTTCTTCGGATTCGCTCGCTGCGTCCTCCGACTCTTCGTTTTTATCCTGCTGCGCCGAAACTGGGACAGCGGAGCCGGCTGAGGTTGTTTCCTTCGCCGGAGTCTCGGCCTTGGCCTTACCGGACTCTTCGACAATTTCACCCTCAACGGTCTCCGGTGCGTCCGCCTTTACTGCGTCATCGCTTTCAGGCTCATCAGACAGCTGCGCGCCCGGCTGGCGCGGATTCGCCTTAGCCTTTGCTGCGGCAGCGGCAATGGTCACAGCAGGGGTTTCTTCCTCGTCAACCACCGAGATATCGCTAGCGTCGACGACTTCGTAATCTTCGGTATCGTCTTCAAAACGGCGCACGTCACGCTTGTTAACTCGCGGGCGGCGACGCGCGGCGACGTTTCCGGAGTCGCCTTCGAACAACACGCGAGTGTCATCAAAGGCTTCGCCTGTGTGGCTCATCGGACGCTGCGAACGCAGCAGCCAAGGTGCCAAGATAAAAGCCCAGACCACGATGATGGCGATAATGGGCACAGCAGTGGACACGGTATGGGTGGCCTTCCGTAGGGTGCAGAGTTTGACTCAACGTTAGCGCCTTATCCGCCCCTATAAGGACTCAAAATCGGGGAAATTACAATGTTGTGACTTGTGTGAAAACAGTGGCGAAATCTACCCGCCAACTGGGGCACCCAGCTAAAGAAGTCGCCCCTCCGCCCGTAACCGCGCGACAGCGGTGTTCGGATAGTCGTCGCGGTTGAGCGCCACAAAGTAGTGATCGCGCCAGGCGCCATTGATATGCAGGTTGCGACGCAGATATCCCTCTTCGCGGAAACCACAGGACTTCAGGATCTTGCCTGAGGCAGGGTTCTCCGGCAAATAGGTCGCTGTCACGCGGTGCATACCTACGCGGCGGAAGGCGTGGTCAACGCCCAGTGCGCACGCGGCCGTAGCAACGCCGGCGCGGTGGACTGCGGAATGAACCCAGTAACCAATCCAGCATTCCCCGATGCTGCCGTGCTGAATATTGCCCAGCGTCACCTGGCCCATAAACTGACCATCCAGCTCGATCACCAGGGGGATGATACTGCCCATCCGCGCGTTGTCACGCAGGAACATCAGATGGTTCCACCAAGAATTTCCCGAATGCGCGTTTTCCCACGTCGTTGGGATGGTGGGTTCCACCGGGCGTAAGTATTGCTCATCGATGACGCGCTGACGGCGCCAGTCACGGCCATCGCCGCGCATCAGCGGACGCAGGCGGAGGACTCCGCCCTCCGGTAGAACTCTGGAAGGCGCCAAACTAATACTCGGGGTGGATTCCGGCCACCCTGGATGTTCTTCTCGCGGTGGCCCACTCGCAGGTACACGTAGGCGCCCCGCCGCAGTCCCGAAAGGATCCAGCATGCCTAGCTGCGCTGCGTCAAAAAGAGCACATCCACGACGTCACCCGGGCGGATCTCGGTGGCGCTTTCAGGAATCCTAATCATCGCATTCGCTTCCGATAGTCCCGCCAATAAGTGGGCCGGCGCACCGCTCGCACCGCCCAAGCCTTCAACCAAATAATCGGCAGTCTCAGCATCGCGCATCAAGCGAGCACGGATAAATCCGCGGCGTCCTGGCCGCGAATCCATATGATTGAGTGCACGTGCACGAACTACGCGGCGATTTGCATTGCGCTTGCCCAGAGAAAGGCGAATCAGCGGGCGTACGAATACTTCAAAAATGACCAATGCCGAGACCGGGTTCGAAGGCAACAGGAACGTTGGAACACGCTCCTCCCCCAGCAAGCCAAAGCCTTGCACCGACCCCGGATGGATGGCCACGCGGGAGGTATCGATATCGCCGAGCTCGCGCAGCACCTCACGCACTGCCTCAGAACCGGCGCCGCCGACCGCACCGGAGATCACCAGGACCTCACTGCGGGCGATGTGTGTTTCCAGCGCCTCGCGGATTCGTCGCGGCTCGCCTTCCGCGATGCCGACGCGTTGTACGTCAGCGCCTGCTTCCCGCGCCGCAGCGGCCAAGGAATAGGAGTTAACGTCAAATACTTGCCCCAGGCCCGGTTCGCGGTCGATGTCCACGAGTTCCTTACCAAAAGACAAGATGGTCACGCGAGGGCGCGGATAAACCAGAACCTTTGAGCGGCCGACAGCGGCCAGAAGGCCAATCTGCGCAGGTCCCAGGATAGTTCCCGAAGAAACCGCGACGTCTCCTGGCTGGATATCGTCGCCAACTCGGCGCACAAAGTCACCCGAGCGCACAGGGCGATGCGCCGTCACGCGCTTGCGGCCGCGGTCGGTCCATTCGAGGGGAAGGACGGCGTCGGCAAGCGTGGGCAAAGGCGCACCGGTGTAAACGCGCACCGCCTGCTTCGGCTGCAAGCGCAGCGGCTGGCGCGAGCCCGCCGGAACCTCGCCCACCACGGGGATGGAACGCTCAACCTCAGGGCCCTTTTGCTCCCCTTCTGCGTCCTCCTCAGTAGTGCGCCGCGCCTTCAAAGCACGCTCGCCTCCCACGTCAACGGCGCGCACCGCGTAGCCATCGATTGCCGCCTGCGGGAATCCGGGCAGCGGCTGATTGGCTTGCACTTCCTCAGCGCACATCAGTCCCAGCGAGTTCGCAATCGCGATACGCACTGGTTCCGGTGTCACCGCCGCATCAGTAATCATCGCAAGCTGATCATCTACTGAACGCATAGATTGCCGCCTTCCCTGTTTGTCTTCTGACCTAGATTAGTTGATGCCCTTTTCAGCCTCATACTCGGCAATGATCTGCTTGATTGCCTTGTACAGAGCCGGGCCATACTTCTCATGGTGCAGGCCGAAGTCCACATTTGCCGGAATATATCCGCCGGGATTGCCCAGGTCATGACGCTTTCCGCGGTGAACCACCACGTGGACCGGGTGGCCTTCCTGGATGAGCAGCTCGATGGCGTCGGTTAGCTGCAGCTCACCACCCTTACCTGGGGAAATGCGGCGCAGCGCATCGAAGATCTTGCGGTCTAGCAGGTAGCGACCGGTGGCCACTAGGTTCGAAGGCGCATCTTCAGGCTCTGGCTTTTCTACCATGCCGACGACCTTCTTCACGCCAGGAGCGTTAGTATCTTCCACGTCGAAGACACCGTAGTTGAAGGTCTCTTCACGCTCGACTTCGAATGCGCACAGAACGGAGCCACCGACGGCGGCGCGAACGCGTGCCATCTCCTCCATGACAGTCGCCGGCAAGACAATGTCATCCGGGAGCATGACGGCGAAGCAGTCCTCGTCATCGTCCAATGCGGATTCCGCAAGACCAACCGCATGCCCCAAGCCGAGCGGCTTTTCCTGCGGCACAGAGATTGGGTGAATAAGGTCGCCAGCGCGGCGCACCTTAGCCACCTGCTCGTCCTTGCCACGTGCGTCCAAGGTCTCAACAAGCTCCGGGAAGGCATCGAAGTGGCGCATCACCTCTTGCTTGTTGGGGGCAGTAATAACTGCTAAACGCTGCGCACCAACCGAAGCGGCTTCCTCTGCGATGAGTTCGATACCTGGGGTATCAACCACAGGGAGCAGTTCTTTCGGAACAGTTTTAGTGGCCGGCAAAAAGCGGGTACCCAGGCCCGCTGCCGGCACGACAACTGTCTTAATCCCGTGCAGGGATCCCTCGTTGTTATTAGCCATAAGTTTGAGCTTACAGGCCGAACTTTTTCTTTCGTGCAGCGATACACCAGCAATTACTATTAGTTCTATGACTGAGATAGCCAAGCAAAAGCAGGCGTTGCGCATTGAGCTTCTCGACGCCCGCCGCACCCGCAGCCCCGAGGAGAAGGCCACTGCCGACGCCGCCTGGTGCAACGCGGCCGCCCAACTTCTAAGCCCCGATATGCAGGTCGCAGCCTATAACCCTCTGGGTTCAGAGCCTGGCGGCAGCGAGTTTGTCCACACCCTGGCACAGGCATGTAAAGCGGTATATCTGCCTATCTCTGGCGACGATGGACAACTTTACTGGGCGCTTTACGAAGGCCCCGAGAGCCTCCAACCCGGTGCGCTCGGCATCGCAGAACCAACCGGCGAGCGCTTCCCCAGCTCCATCTTGGCTGAGCTCGACTTCATCTTTGCTCCAGCGATGGCAGTGGACAAGAGCGGCTACCGCCTCGGAAAAGGCGCTGGCTACTACGACCGCGCGCTTACTCCCCTTGTTCCCGGCAAGCCCAAGGTCATTGCCATGGTCCACTCCAGCGAGGTCCGGGATGTGCCAAAAGAAGAACACGACCGCCCAGTTGATGTCATTCTGACTGAGCGTGGGCTCGTCGACATTGAGCCAGACGTTTAGCTAGACGGTTTAGCCATAAGAAACAGCAAAAGCGGAACCATAGTCCTGCAACCGCAGTCTAAAAGAGCATGACTGCGAATAAATTGCTGAAAATGCTGCGCACCCCAGGACATCGGCGAGCGTTGATGTTAAGACGCTTTGTTGCATTGGTGCTGGTTGCTGCAGCAGGTTTCAGCATGCTTTCCGCTCGCAAAGAACACCCTCTGGCGGTGGTCTTTGCCCGCGATGTTCCTGCGGGCCATGCTCTTTCACTTGACGACGTCACCCTAGCACCCATCCCGGCCAGCGCACTGCCGGAGACGAAAGTCGATACCAACCTCGAGGAGCTTGAAGGCCGCGTGGTCGTATCGGCGGGCTCGACTGGAGAAATTCTTACCGAGACGAGACTGCTTGGCCCGCAGCTCGTGGACGATTTAGTGAATAACTCCACAGGAAATAACTCGGGCGAGGAATCCCACATGATTCCACTCAAGCCAGCAGAACCTGACATCCTTCCCCACCTCCACCATGGGGATACGGTCAACGTCATCGCTGGCGCTAGCAAAGAAGAGATAGAGGAAGGCCAAACAACTGATGGCTCAGTCATCGCCGCAGGTGGGCGCGTAATTACGACAACCAGCGGCGAAGAAGAAAGCCGCGCCACCACCGTGCTTTTAGCTCTGCCTGCTTCTCAAGCTGATGCCGTGGCAGCCGCTTCGCTGAGTCAACCGCTCACCGTTGTCATTGTGGGACAACGAGCCACCGGCATGAACTAGCGTAGAGCCGCTGCCAGAAGCCTTCCGATTGAGCCAGAAACGTTGTCACATCCCCTAAAACTCGCTAGGGTGAGTCTTCACTAGCCCCTGCTTTTAATTTTAATAACATTTGACTCATGACTAACTTGGAAAAGTCACTCGGGGGCGAGGGTCACAATGTGTTTTAGGAAAGGAAACCCTCCCAATGCTGAAAGGCTTTAAGGACTTCATCCTCCGCGGCAATGTCATCGAGTTGGCAGTCGCAGTCATCATTGGTAGCGCATTCACCGCTATCGTCACCGCCGTCACCAACAATCTCATCCAGCCTCTGATCAACTCCTTCGGCTCCGCAGAAGTCAAGGGCCTGGGCTTCCAGATCACCGACAATGAGTCCACCTTCATGGACTTCGGTGCTGTTATTACCGCTGCCCTCAACTTCCTCATCATCGCTGCGGTTGTTTACTTCCTCATCGTGATGCCGATCAACAAGCTCTCCGAAGCTGCTAAGCGCCGCCACGGCGTTGACCCAGAAGAGCCAGCTCCGACCACCGAGCAGCTCCTGACCGAGATCCGCGACCTAATGGAAGCACAGAACGCTTCCGGTGCAGGCCACAACATTGCGGGGACCTCCTACAACCAGGAGAGCACCGGCCGCCACCAGGCATAAGGTTTTACATCCTGCATAAAGACCGAACTCCGGTTGTCTTTTAGATAAAAGACAACCGGAGTTCGTCGTTATTAATGGGCAATAATTAGAGGTGGGAAACGCTCGCGCCTATTGGCCATAATGCGGCGGCATTTGCTCCCTGTAGAACGCTTCATCGTGCTGGCGTTCAGCCGGGGCATCCTCATCGAGCTGGACTACGCGATGAGCGTCCCCACCGCTTTCCCGACCTGAGTTATCAAAAGCAGATACAAAGTCCGGTTGGTCGGCAGTGCGGTCATAGTCCACGGCGGAGCGACGAACGGTCCGGCGGCGTTTACGAGGTTCAGACATGAATACTAGAAGGGAACTTACCTGCTACTACTAGACGCTGTACTTCTGCAGCTGGTCGATGAGGTAATGAACTAACGGGGCCAGCGTGGCCATGCCGTCGCGCACTGCGGCGCGGGAGGAAGCCAAGTTAACGATGACGGTCGAGCCCGAAACACCGGAGATACCCCGCGAGGTGCAGGCATCGACTGCGCCACAGGCTTGGCCGGAAGAGCGCAGTGCTTGCGCGATGCCGGGAACCATCTGATCCAGGACCGCGCGTGTGGCTTCAGGCGCCTTGTCGCGCGGGCCAACACCAGTACCGCCGACGGTAAGGACCAAGTCAACGCCACCGACAACTGCGGTTTCAATGGCCTGACGAATCTTCGACTTCTTGGAACGAACAGTCACGGAGCCATCGACCTGGAATTCAGCCTCAGAAAGGAGCTCGCCGACCAAACGGGACGTATCATCCGAGTTCTCGTCTGGGTGGTCAGTGATGACAACCACCAGTGCGCGGCGCGGCGCGTTGAAGTTTTGTTCCTGCTCGCTGGCGATCAGGAAGGCGTCATCAGGCTCAGCGACGTCCAACAAAGACCCTGTGGATTCCTCAGAGACCTCGAAAATGCCGTTGTTGGTCTCGTTGTCAGCATGGTCTGCCAATGTAGCTCCTTTATAGGACCAAAAATTCTTCTTCAAAGATTCGGGCGATTTTTGTTAATGGATAATTTACTCGTCCGAAAGAGTTACCTCTACCTGGCGAGGATCTTTTCCTTCCCCATTGCTGACTTCGAGCGTGACCTTGGCTCCGAAGTCTTGCGAGCGAGCTGCGGCAATCAAGGAATCGGAGTTCTCGATGCGGCGGTCATTGACGCGGGTGACGAGGTCGCCTGCATTCAGCCCTGCTTCTTCTGCTGGGCTGCCTGGCTCAACCTCGACGATGCGTGCGCCGTCGCCACTGTCGCGCGCGTCTACCTTGACGCCCAAGGTTGGGTGCTTAACCTCGCCCTTGTTGATGAGCTGGTCAGCCATGCGCTTGGCAAAGTTGGACGGGATTGCAAAACCCAAGCCGATGGAGCCTGCCTCGCTCGAGCCGGAGCTCGACAAGGAAGCGATCATGGAGTTCATACCGATCAGGTTGCCGTTGATATCGACCAATGGGCCACCGGAGTTGCCGGGGTTGACCGCGGCATCGGTCTGGATGGCGTCGATAAGCGAGCTCTCGCCGCCCTCCTGGGAAGCCCGAACCGGGCGATTCTTCGCGGAGACAATACCCGAGGTAACCGTGGCATTTAGCCCCAGCGGGGAGCCCACAGCAACGACCTCTTGGCCAACGGCCACGGCGTCAGAATCACCGAATTGCAGGAACGGCAGGTCATTGACGTCCTTGATCTTGATGATCGCGACGTCGGTGTTTGCGTCGGAAGAAATAAATTCAGCTTCGTGCTTGCTGCCGTCGTTCATGCTGACGCGCAACTGGCCGCCACGCTCAGCGCCGGCAACCACGTGGTGATTAGTCAGCACATAGCCATCCGGCGAGATGATGGAACCAGAGCCCTCAGCAGCGCTGGTAAGGCCCAAAGCCTCAATGGAAACAACAGCGGGCAGCACCTTAGCCGCGGTCGCCTCAACCGAGCCCTCAGCTGGTTCCTCACCGGTGCTATTAGCCACCGGCTCATTCTGCAGAACCTGGTTTACGGTGCTCGTATCGTTCTTATCCTTCGCTCCTAGAGCTAGGCCAGTAATGCTGCCCACAGCGACAGCGCCGGCGAGCATCATGGCCAAAGCCGTGCCCAGGCCCACCTTCTTCTTTTCTGGCGGGTTCGGTTGCGCCCCTACGTAAGTTATGGCCTGATTAGGCTGGCCCGGTTGGCCAAACTGCCCTGCCTGGCCGGGCTGGCCCGCGCCGAAGCTTTGGGTATGCGGATTTGCTTGGCCGCCGACGAATTGGGGATTGCCCGCGCCTTGGTTGAAATTTGCGCCCTGCATCCCAAAGGAACCAGCCTGGCCACTGGAGCTAGGCTGCGCCCCGGAGTTCTGGCGCGGTTCATTCCAACCGGCAGAATTGCTAAGATTGGGTTGATTCTCGGACGCTGGCCTCTCGCCGCGTGGATCCGCAGGCTCGTTCATGTTTGAGTTCCTCGTATTCATGTAGGCAATTGTGCCGCAGTGGGCTGGGGTGCATCTGTAACGATTCTGCTAGCCATATAAGAATAACTGTTAGAATTCTGTATGTCTTGACCTGCAGCGCAACTCCTTTTTATGCCGCAATAAGGTCGGCGCAGATTAACCCTGATTAAACCAGCGCTCGGCGAAAATGGTGCCGCGATCAACAGCCGCCTCATCTTCTTCGTTTGCGGAAGGATCGGAAAGGCCATCAACGAAGGTCTCGCCTTCCCCACGGTAACCCGGCAGGATAACCTCCATGCGCGTGCCGCCATCGTTGGAATCCTTAATTTCAATGGAGCCATCGTGGCGCTCAATCACGGATTTGACGATGGCCAGACCCAAACCAGAGCCCGGCATCGAGCGGGCGTCTGCGGAACGGTAGAAACGCTCGAATACCTTCTCCCGCTCATCCGGCGGAATGCCCGGGCCAGAGTCGTCGACCCGAAGACGGACCTCGTGCTCGCTGATCTGCTGCATGAACACACGCACGGTGCCGGTCGCAGGCGACCATTTCGCCGCATTGTCCATCAGGTTAAGCGTTGCCCGGCCCAGGGCGAATGGATCGCCTTCTAGGACCCAGGGAATAAAGCGTACCCGGAACTCGACGTCGGGGCGGCGTCGCCTAGCGCGCGCTAGCGAAGACTCGAGCACCTCCATAAGGTCAACCGGCTCCGGAGCCTTCTCCGTGGCGTCCTCACGAGCCAAGTCGACCAAGTCACCGATGAGCGTAGAAAGCTCCGTCATCTGTGACATGACGTCATCTTCCAAGTCGCGGCGATCTTCTTCGCTGATACCAAACCCACCGCCGGACTTGTTCATCATCAGCAGCAACTCAATGTTGGTACGCATCGAGGTCAACGGAGTCTTCAACTCGTGACCTGCGTCCGCCACAAACTGGGCCTGCTGCACACGCGATTGCTGCAGCGCTTCCAGCATCTGATTAAAGGAAACCGTAAGCTGCGCCATCTCGTCATTGTTGACAACCTCGATAGGACGCAGATCGTTGGTCTGCGTGACGTAATCGGCCGCACGCTTCAGGCGCGAAATCGGCTGCATACCAGTCTTGGAAACGAGCATGCCGGCAAAGATCGCCAGCAGAACGCCAAGCGCAACGATAACGAGCAGCATTGCGCCAATGGCCGCGATGAGATCATTCGTCTCGCTCAAGTCCCGGGCCAAGACCACAGTGGTGCCTAAGTCATGGCGTTTTGCGAGGATGCGCTCGCCACCGACGGTGCGCACCGAAGTCTCGGTGTAGTCATCGTCCTCCTGGAACTGCCCGCCCACCGGGATAGCATCGCCAAAGGTAAAGCTCCAAGAAGGAGGAGAAATCGCGATGCGAGTAGAGGGATTATAAAGCTTAAACTTCGCGATTTCGGAATCGATAGATTCAACAAAACGCGGGTCCTGGCTTTCCTGAATCAACACGTCGGCTTTTTGCTCAAGCTGCTTGTCGACGGCCGCGGTCAAAGACTCAGACACGATCCAATAGGTTGCCAAGGTCATAAGCGCCACGGCGATGGCCACGACCAGACCCGTAACAAGCGAAAGACGCCACCGTAGTGGCGCCCGAGAAGCCCAACTCCCCCTTCCGCCGGCAATCTCGTTAACAGGGGTGGGTTGTACCTGTTCGGAAGCCTCGGCGTTGGACGCTGGCTTCCTCAAGATCACGGTGTCGACTCCCGCAGAACATAACCGACGCCGCGCACGGTGTGGATGAGACGCGATTCGCCCTCACCTTCCGTCTTCTTCCGCAGGTAACCGATGTAGACCTCCAGCGCGTTGCCGGAAGTTGGGAAATCGTAGCCCCATACCTCTTCCAGAATCACGTTGCGCGGCATGACCTTGCGCGGATTTTCCATCAGCAACTGCAGCAAAGCAAACTCGGTACGGGTCAAAGAGATATGCCGGTCTCCGCGCTTTACCTCACGGGTATCCGCATCGAGCTGCAAATCCTCAAAGGAAAGCTCGGTCTCCGCGCTGTGCGGTGCCCCAATGGAGTCTGCAGCGGCGCGGCGCAGCAAAGAACGCACGCGTGCCAAAAGCTCCTCCAGCGCAAATGGCTTCGGTAGATAATCATCCGCTCCGGCATCGAGACCAGCCACGCGGTCGGAGACACTATCGCGGGCAGTTAGAACCAGGATCGGGTGTTCCCAGCCCTCACTGCGGAGAGTACGGCAGACCTCAAGGCCGTCCATGTTGGGCATCATGACGTCGAGGATCAACAGCTCCGGATTTTCATTGCGGACAGCCTCCACCGCCTCAAGGCCGTCACTGGCAATCATGACTTCATAACCATTGAACCGGAGAGAGCGACGCAGCGATTCGCGTACCGCTTGCTCGTCGTCGACGACAAGAATCTTCATAAACATAATTATGAACTATTCACGGTGGATTTTCGAAGCCACCATGCAATCCAGCCCCTTTCCATCCCCCCAAAGCCACAAGCTAACGTTTCTCGCGGCGCCTTTAGGCCATGTATCTGTTTAAAAAATCTGTTCAAAAGAAAAAGCCTGCGAAGAAGACGCCTTGTTTTAGGCGCTTCTCGCAGGCTTTTTAAAAAGTAGTGCGTTCTAGATTAGAACTGCTCCACGTCTACCAGGCCGAGCTTTGCAGCCTTGACCAGACGGCGCGGGATGCGCACGGTCTGACCGTCGATGGTGACTTCCTGAAGGGCGACGTTGTCTGCCTTCCACTGGGAGCGACGTGCGCGGGTGTTCGCGCGGGACATCTTGAACTTAGGAGTTGCCATTTTCTTCTATCCTCCTTACGCGTTCTTCTTCTTGCGGCGAGCCATTGCACCGAAGCGCTGGTTGAAGCGCTCGACACGGCCTGCGGTATCCATAACGCGCTGTGCACCGGTCCAGAACGGGTGGGACTCAGCGGTCACGTCAACGACGATCAGTGGGTACTCGTTGCCATCTTCCCACTCAACGGTGCGATCGGAAGTAGCAGTGGACTTGGTCAAGAACGAGTGGCCAGTGCCGACGTCCTTGAAGACCACCGGGTGGTAATCCGGGTGGATATCCTTCTTCATAATTATTCCCTCAGGGTTGAAACTACGGGTCGGTTCTTCACTCTTCTACCTGGCTTAAGCCTTAAAGAAGGGCGAACTTTTTACAAAGCAGCCTTCTATCGGTGTCGAAGATCGTGCCCGAGTTGGGACGTACAGATTAAAAATGGCGTTAACCTCATCGCTCCGGGATATTGCTTGCGCTTCCCGTGGGCGGAGATGTCAACAACTTAAAGCATGTTACACCTTTGCCATCAGTTCCCCAAACCCACATACACGCTATTACGCTCCGTATATATAGGAATCGGCCCGCATAATTAACAACAGCCACAGGCGTTAACAAGACCAAATGGCGCAGGTAGTTCACACGAGCCCACTGCATCAGCTTGCAGCACTGGGACAAGGAAGGCGATTAGGTAATTTGGGCCACGGGCTGTAAGATTTCCCCTTGCTGTTGTCAAAGTATACGTTTTACGCCCCGTCTACTGGTGTTTGACGGTCTTGCCACCCATGCTCAACCTCACTTTTCGAGCACTGCGCCTCACCGCAGAAGGCATAGCCGTCAGTAGCCATGATGTGGGCGGCTAGGAGAAAGAAGACCCATGTCGGCTATTTGCCAGGTAACGGGCCGCAAGCCGGAATTCGGCAAGCAGGTCTCGCACTCGCACCGCCGCACTTCGCGCCGTTGGAACCCCAACGTGCAGCGTCGTCGCTACTACCTGCCCTCCGAGGGCCGTACCATCACCCTGAATGTCTCTACCAAGGGCATGAAGATTATTGACCGCGACGGCATCGAGTCCGTCGTCGCCAAGATTCGCGCACGTGGGGAGAAGATCTAAAGATGGCACGTAATGACATCCGTCCAATCATCAAGCTGAAGTCCACTGCGGGCACCGGTTACACCTACGTGACCCGTAAGAACAAGCGCAACAACCCGGATCGCATCACCCTGAAGAAGTTCGATCCGATCGTCCGCAAGCACGTCGAATTCCGCGAGGAGCGATAATCTATGGCTAAGAAGTCCAAGATCGCCAAGAACGAGCAGCGCAAGGAAATCGTCGCCCGCTACGCGGAGCGTCGCGCTGAACTCAAGGCCATCATCAAGAACCCGAACACCTCGGACGAGGATCGTCTGGACGCACAGTTCGAGCTGAACCGTCAGCCACGTGATGCATCCCGTTCCCGCATCCGTAACCGCGACGCAGCCGACGGCCGTCCGCGCGGTTACCTCCGTAAGTTCGGCCTGTCCCGTGTCCGTATGCGCGGCATGGCTCACCGTGGTGAGCTGCCGGGCGTTCGCAAGTCCAGCTGGTAAAGGGGTAATTGCACAATGGCTATCAAGCGCAATAACCAAAAGAAGTTCCGCATGGAACAAACCCGTCGCCCGAAGAAGAACCCGCTGAAGGCTGAGGGTATCGAGACGGTTGACTACAAGGATGTAAAGACCCTGCGTCTGTTCATCTCCGACCGTGGCAAGATCCGTTCCCGTCGCGTGACCGGTCTTACCCCACAGCAGCAGCGCCAGGTCGCTACCGCTGTGAAGAACGCACGCGAAATGGCTCTCCTGCCGTTCACCGCCCGCTAAATCAGTAGCTGGGTTTCTCAACAGCGCACTTTTGCCGCTGGCAAGTGTGACACGGTAAAAGAACCTTCGAAAGCCGCTTTCTTTCAATCACTTCGATTGGATGGAAAGCGGCTTTTGTGCGTTTTGTTCTTGGCCACGAGATAACTATCTGCTACTTAACCCACAACTTCCCTATGCGGGATTCGAGCTGGTGATAGATTAGTGATATTCACTTCCCCTCTCCTCGAAAGGGCTTTTAAGGCGCATGCCATTGCATCAATCCCTGGCGGATCTCAGTGAGCTCGCAGCGCACTGCCAGTCCCCCGCTACTGCCCGCGGCTTACTCGCGGAAGCGCAGGATCTCCTGCACAATTCTCTAGACCACAGCGCGAACGAGCTAGAACTTGCCACGTGGTTTTCTCGCATTATCACTGACATCGTGCGCTCGCCCGGCGTCGCCAGCCCCGTGCGCCTTTCCGGCCCCGTCGCCCGCGGTGACGCACTTCCTTCCATGACCATCACCTGGCTGGGCGAGGACCCGCAGCTGGAATCTATTTTTAGGGACGTGGGCCTTGTTGGCCGTCCTGCGGAGGAGAACATGGCCAGCCGTGCCGACGCTGGCCTGGCGCTGGGTGTAGGCAGCGAAGAGGCACTGCTGAAGGAAGCACTGGATTTGCGCCCGCCAGCACTCAAGGTGGTCGATGGCCTACCGGATCGCAATACGACTGTCGACGTCCAGAGTGACCTGCTCGCCCCCATCGCCGCCATCGCGCGCTGGGCCGCCCCGGCGCCGCGTCCCACCCCGGATCGCCTCGCTATCGGCGTTGAGCGTGAGCTTCTCGACGCCGCCGAAGCCGAGGCTTTATCCATTGCCTGGGGCACTGGCATAGCGTTGGAGTTGCGCCTGTGGCACGCCGGCGTGAACGGACGCGATGGTGTCCTTGCTACTCTCCCACCGCTCGACCGCACCGCTTATGGCTCCGCCTGCCGCACGGTATCCGCAAACTTTGAGTCCATTGATAAACGTCAGCAAGACTGCTCCACGCAGGACAATTAATTAGTTGCTGCGAATATAAACGAGTACACTTAACTGGCTTAATGAATTAAAATTCATTCACACGAAAGGAGGCGTCCTGCCCATGGCTGGAACTGTTGGTAGGCCGCGCAAGAACAGCCCGCGCCGCCGTGGAACTACCGCCCGTGAAGAGATTCTCGACGCTTCATCAGAGCTTTTCACCACGCAGGGTTTTGCCACCACTTCGACGCACCAGATTGCGGATGCCGTGGGCATTCGCCAGGCGTCTCTGTATTATCATTTCCCCTCCAAGACGGAGATCTTCTTAACCCTCCTTAACTCCACCATCGAACCTTCCCTCGAGCTCGCCGAGGAACTTGCTGCCTCCGAAGCCACGGCTGAGCAGCGCCTATGGTCCCTCGTCGCGGCGGAGTCCCGCCTGTTGCTAACCAGCGGCTGGAACGTTGGCCGCCTCTACCAGTTGCCGGTGGCTAACTCCCCCGAGTTCTCCGAGTACCACGAACAGCGTACTGCTTTGCAGTCTCGTTTCCGCGAAATTGCCGCCTCAATCGTCGGCGAGGATGACCCCCGCATCGAGCTTCCGTTCCACATCGCGCTTTCGGTCATTGAGATGCGCCCGAACGATGGCACCCCGCCTTTCGACGCTTCCCAGCGCGTTCCGGAGACCGCCGTCATGCTTGCCGACGCCGCGCTAGCCGTTCTCGGCGCAAAGGTTCCGGACAACGCGGAAGAGACCACTCTTGAGCTGCTCAAGAACCGCCACGACTCCATCTCCTCTGCCGCCGCTGCTGCCGCGGATCGTAAGAAGAAGTCCAGCAATTAATTAGTGTGTGCAGCGTGGTGCTGCCAAGCAAACACCTATCGCTGCCAGTAGTCGTTCCAGGTGACGCTTTCTACGGCCGTGTTGTCTTGGTAGACGCGCAGACCGTCGGCGTTGACCACGATGTACGAAGGATCGGCATCAACCTGGTAGGTGCCTTCGTGACCTTCGGCGGGCAGCTCCAAGGTGCCGCCGAACATATCGGAACGGTAGGTAGCACCGCCGGCGTTGCCGCAGACGACAACCTTGCCATCATCGCTGGTGCCAGCGAGGATGAGGTCCTCGCCCGCGGTGCACGATGCATAGCTGCCGGACCAACCGCGGTCGCTCAAAATACCACCGCTGACGGTGGACTTATCGCGCCCGTGGTCGTAATGCTCTTCCGGGTTAGGCGCTGTTTCCGTCACGGTTACTACGGACTGGCTTGGGCTTTCTTTAGTGCTAGGCGCTGCGGAAGTGGTGCTGGCTGTCGAGGTGGTGGTCGATTCCACCGGCTTGAATTCCTGCTGCGCAGTCTGCTCAGTTTTCTCACCGCCCCGCCCAAGCAAGAAGAATGCAGCGGCGGCCGCCACGATTGCGACGAGAATGACGATTCCGACCACGATAGGCACCACGCCGGACTTATCTTTTTGTTGTGGATACGGATAAGTCATAGGGTGCGCCTTCTTTTCTGTGTCGATACGAGAAATGCTCTATGTGCTAGGTGCGCTAGGTCTTCCTAGACCTTAACGATAGCGCTGAACGGCATAGTGAGCCA
This sequence comes from Corynebacterium sp. HMSC036D03, assembly GCF_001836185.1. Taxonomy (NCBI): domain Bacteria; kingdom Bacillati; phylum Actinomycetota; class Actinomycetes; order Mycobacteriales; family Corynebacteriaceae; genus Corynebacterium; species Corynebacterium sp. HMSC036D03. The sequence goes on along the minus strand of NZ_KV827718.1, from coordinate 30,725 downwards.
AGCAGTTTTTATGAGGCTTATACACCGCTTCGCCGTCTTCCTTAAGGCTTTCAATCAGGCGATCGATCTTCTGGTTGGTCTTCTTCTCGGTCCAGCCAAGCGCCTGCGCCAGCTCTCGAATCGCCGGGATATTAGCATCCGTGGCACCCGGCGCGCGGAGGTAGCTAGCCAATTGGCGCAGCAGCAGCTCCTGCTCGTCATTCGGGACGTGGCGGGTGCGCGTGCGGTCCCCCTCCTCATCCAGCGGGCGCGGGGTGCGGCGAATCATGTCGTTGTTTTGAACGTCGATGTGAATCTCGTACACGCAATCAGGCGTGGTGAAAGTGATGGCGGTCGGCCCCGGTGGGATGGGTGCCAAGCCGCGCGGTCCTACCTCGATGCGCGAATGGGAGCGCACATTGCGCTGGCTGATATAAAGCGGAATATGACGGCCCACGTTGGCGAGCATCCAGCCCTGACCGGAGTACCACAGCTGGAATAGCTGACGGTGCAGGTCCAAGTCGTCTGCGCCTACTACAAAGTCACCAGCACGGCCTACTATGAGCTCGTCGCCCGGGCCCATCCGGTGGATTTGCCCGACCAAGTCATTGATCTGAAGCCACGGTCCAAGGTTTGCCGGCGAGCTGGCGTTGGGCTGCATAGATGAGACGCTTTCGAAATTGAGGATAGATGGATAGGTTTATTCCGAAAGTCCATACTAATACCTAGAAGCGTGAAAGTTAGCCAGTTACTAGCGCAATTGTAGTGATCGCAATCGTGATGATGATAAGAATCGTCGCCGCAATCATCAAAGCATTGTTGTTATCCTTCTGCGGCCGCGCAGGCTGCGCCGGCCGAGCAGACTGTACCTGCTGCGGCGATTGCTGCATTGGCCTTGCTGAAGGCATGGCCACACCCGGATTGATTCCTGGGTTGAAGGGCGCATTGCTAGGTCCGCCATAAGAAGGCACCGCAGCCATCGAAGGATTGCTCCAGTTTTGCGCTCCCCCGGCGAGGTTATGGGCGCTGCCCTTTCCAAAGCCCATGGCGGGAAGCTGACCGCTTGCCGGATAGTTAGTGGCTTGGTTCTCCGGGACTGCGGAACGCGGGTTGAGTTCCGCGCCACCGTATCTGCACGCCTCCAGTGCATCGATGAACTGGCAGGCCTCCGGGAAACGCCGATAAGGAGTGTTATCCAGCGCCTGCTCCATCACAGCGTCGACTTGCTGGGTAGCCATGGCCACCTGCGGATCAAGCCGCGCCATAATCGCCGGGGTATCCATCGCCGGCACGGTGCGCTTACTGCGCCATGCAGACTCCGGCATCATCTCTTTGAGGTGGTACATAGTCAGCATCTCAAACGCGATGAGTGCTAGCGCATAGTTATCACCTGAAAAGGATGCTTCCTGGCCGCTGTAATCACGCGAATTGCTCTCTGGTGAAGAGTAGTTTTCAGTTCCGATTACGTTGCCTACGGCAGTTAAACGCGACTGCCCCTCCGAGATAGCGATTCCAAAGTCGCTCAGAACGCTATAGCCGCTATCGGTGGGCCGGCGGCGTAGCAAGATATTGGCCGGTTTTACATCCCTGTGAATCCACCCATCCGGGCGCATCGAATGCATCTGGTCCAGTGCTTTGGCCACGGGGCGCAAGTACTTGACGACGTCGCTGATGCTAAAACCCGGCTCGTTACTATGGCGACGTTCACGGATGAGCTCTTCCAACGTGCCGCCTTCGAAAAGCTCCATCTCAAAGCCGAGATTGCCCTCGGTGTCGGCCAGCTTCTTATTTATGTGCGTGACATAGGAGCTATGGATGGCCGCCAGCGCCTTCATTTCATTATGGAAGCGCTTGAGCCCTTCTTCGTTGTGTAGCTCCGGCAACACCGTCTTGATTGCAACGTTGCGCCCTAGATCGACATCGGTGGCCGCGAAGACGGTTCCCATGCCGCCGCCACCGATGCGCCGGACGTTTGCATATCCTTGGCGCTCCAGCCACATAACTACACGGGAATCATTCACGCGTATATTTCACCACACCCGATGTAGATGCAGGTTCTAAGAATCGCCCTATCTACCCCGCTTGTGGGGTAGCATAACCGCTCGTAGAAGGCAGCTACTATTTGTAACTACTCGGAAACTTTTAAGTTGCTGCCTGTATTTATTTCCTATCGCCGATTTCTTTGCCGAAGGATGCAATGACCAACCCTAACCAAGGCCCAAATCACTACCCTTCGCTGCCCACGAATATGTACTCGGGCGCGCAGTCGCAATCCCCATTTGGCGAGCAGAATCCCTATACCGACCCAAATGGCCGCTACCAGTCGACGCAGCCGATGGGATTTACAGCGCCCACCGCGCGGCCCTCGCGAAACTGGGTTCCGATCCTGTGCATCTTGGCAGTCATCCTGGCCATGCTGATTGGCGGCGGCGTGGTCTGGGCGGATAAGAAGAGCGACGAGGCTCAGCAGCCACCTGTCGCTCCGGCACCGCCATCGACGGAGGTTTCGGAAAACCCCGTCACGACCACGGAAGAAACCGAGTCTGATCCAACGCCTACCCAGGATTCTTCTTCCCCGGCGCAGAATAATTCGCCGCGCTATCAGCAAAGGCAGCAGCCGCGCCAGCAAACCCACACCACTACGCAGCGCAAGGATTATCCGGCAGGGCTTAGCGCCAATGGCTGGGACGGAATCTCCGGCGCGCAGTGCAACGGCGGCGAAGCCGTGTACGCGGCCAAGAAGTCCGCGCCACAGGCGCACATCGTCATCTGTGACGAAAGCTCCGGCTTGGTCTACCGCGGCAATTGGTCCAGCGGCCCGGCCGTTGGCACTGCCTCAGGTAGCGGCACTTCGTACACCGCTACCTTCAACGATGTCAGCCAGCTACTGATTAATGGCGGCGAGTTCACAATCATCCCAGATAGCACCTCTTATGACTCGAGCAAGTTAGACACCGGCCAGTTCAGCACCGTCTGGAGCGCCAACTAGCAAGCGGCCTTGGGCCACTGGACCTTCGCACCCGCGAGTTCGGTGGCCAGGGCGCTGAGCATTTGTTGCGCCGAGCCATAGGCACCGCTTGGCGACGTCGCGTAAATAGCCACCGCAACCTTCTTACCGTTGAGCTCTACCGTGCCCATCTGCCGTGCTTCATAGGCGCCGTTTGTATCTGGGCCCCAACCGCCCTTAAAAGATGAATTATCGAGGCTGCCTAAGCCATAGCTTTGGGCAGGATCAGAGGCAGCCATAGCAGTGAGCACTCCGCTGCCCTGTGCGATACAACCCAACTGCCCTATAAAGCGCGCTTGATCAGCGACTGTCCATTGGGTCTGCCCGAAGGCGGAAAAGCCCGGACGGGTAACCGTGGGCTGCACTTGCACGTCTAAGCCTGCTTCCGCTAGAACTGCGCTGGCGGCGCTAGCTGCAGACTGCCCGCCGCCTAGGGATTGCCAGAGATTTTCTGCGGCCGCATTATCTGAAAAAGTAATGGCCTGAGAAATCATCGAAGGATCTGCCGAACCAGCGCGTTCCGCGGCAATTGCCACCGGCACCTTCGATGTAGACCATGCGGCTCGCGGCTCAGAAATACCGGCACTATATACCTCATCCTGACCTGCAACGGCGATTCCGGCTTTCCCGCCGTACTTGCTCTGAACGTCTTCGACGATCTTCTGCAGTGCTTCCTGGACGTTCCCCCTCGCTGCAGCAGGAGCCGGGTCCTTGTCAGACTTTCCTTCATCGCCTTTAGCATCCGCGTCGGGCACCATCGTCTGCCCGCTCAAAGTGGGGCGCGGGTCCACATCCGTGCTGGTGGTCATGCTAACTTCCGCTCTTTCCTCCACATCACCGATCGTGCAGGCACTTGCGGCCAAAGCCACGCATAGTAGGCCCAGACCGCACAGGTTCTTTTTCTTCATCTAGTTGGGTCCTCTCTCGCTGCCGGAGCCGATTAAACGATGTAAACAATGGCGTTGTTGCCGCCGGTGCAGGTGACATATTCGCCGTTGTCACGGCAATCCATCGTGTAGTTGATGCCAGTAACCGGGCTATATGCGGTGATGACCGCGTTATATTCCTTGGTATCTAGGAAATGCTCTACATATGCATCGCGGACGGCGCGGGCGAACTCAGGAGAGGTCATCGTGGAATCACGGTAGACGTTGTTCAGGTCTCCGCCCGCAGCACCAGACATAGCTGCGTCGTTTGCGGCCACCGCACCGGCCGGAAGCGAGGGATACGCTGGGCGTTCCGGAGCCTTGGTCGTTTCTTCGGTTGTTGGCGCCTCGGTGGTTGCTTCTGCAGAGGTTGTCAGCATCGGGCTGGCGTTCTTCTCATCGCTGCCGTCCTTGAGAAGGAAAAATGCCAAAGCAGCGCAGAGCGCGATGACGGCAAGCACAATGAGAGCGATGATTGCCCACTTCGTACCGCTCGAGCGCTCTTCTTGGTACACCGGCGCCGCCTGGCTGTAATCCGCAGGACCATACTGCTGACTGTATCCGCCTTGCGCATAGTACGGCGCGGAGTCACCAGCAAATGGTGACCCCATGTTGGACAGCTCGTATTGCCCATAGTCCTGCGGCGGGTACCCCTGCTGTGAGTAGCCTTGCGGGAATTGCTGTTGTGGTTGATCCGCCGCGTTCTGCCCGCCTGGCTGTTTTGCCCAAGGGTTGGTATTGGGTGCTTCGTTTGCGCCTTGGTAAGGGCCAAAGCCGTTGTTTTCGCCAGACAAAACGTCTCCTATATGCAGGGATATGGTAGTTACTTAGATTTCTGATTATGGCACACGCGTGCCCTTCGACCAGCTAATTTTTGTGCAGAACTCACCCAAAGTAGGCGGATCTGGGGAAATTTCCTTGGCAGTAGGCGAAGTAGCCACAACTTCGGTTACATTGTCACTATTGCTATCACTGCTTATGTGATTCGCCACCGTCTTTGTTGAGGAAAGGCCGTTTTAGAATTCCCTATGACGAACTATCCAGGTTTTGGCTCACAGCCTAATAACTCGCGCCCTAATTCATCGCCCCAGTTTGGCTCCCCGCAGTTTTCTGCGCCACAATCATCGCCACAATTTGGTTCCGGATCTTTTGCCCCCGGTACGAACCCCGCGCACCCAGCATCGGCTACGCAACCTAATAACTTCGGCGCGCAAATGCCAGCGCGCAACGGCAAAGGATTGATTAGCGGCGCAATCATCGGTCTGATTGCCGCCTTCCTCTTCCTCACCATTGTCTTAGGCGCCGCGGCATATTTCCTGCTGCCAAAAGACATTCCAGACGCCCCAGCAGACACGGTGTCAACGCCAACCTCGACGCCAGCCTCAACTGCGCCAACGACCATGAGCGACGTTCCATCCGAAAACGTCTAAAGGGGCCCAGCAACCATAAGTTGCCAGGCCCCTCAGCCAATTAGCGCTGCGCCTAATTAGCGGCGCAACGTACTAATTCGCGATAGCGAATTAGTGGAAGAAGTGGCGAGTGCCGGTGAAGTACATGGTCACGCCGGCCTGCTTGGCAGCCTCGATGACCTCTTCGTCACGAATGGAGCCGCCCGGCTGGACGACGGCCTTGACGCCAGCGTCGAGCAGAACCTCCAGGCCATCAGCAAACGGGAAGAAGGCATCCGAAGCAGCGAAAGCACCCGCGGTGCGGTTCGCGCCGTCGGCAAGCGTGTTAGCGCGCTCGACCGCCAGCTTCGCGGAGTCAACGCGGTTGACCTGGCCCATGCCCACGCCCACAGCGGCGTTGTCCTTGGTCAGCAGGATGGCGTTGGACTTAACTGAGCGCACTGCGCGCCATGCGAACTCGAGCTCAGCTAGGTCAGCATCGGACAGCGACTCGCCCGACACCAGCTGCCAGTTCTCCGGCTTATCGCCCTCGGCCTGGTAAGTATCCGGCTCCTGGCGCAGGACGCCACCGGAGATGTGCTTGATTTCCTCTGCCGGAGCCTCGTGCTCGGCAACGAGGATGCGGAGGTTCTTCTTCTCCTTGAGGATATCCACCGCGCCATCCTCGTAAGACGGAGCGACGATGACCTCGGTGAAGATGTCCTTGACCTGCTCGGCCATCTCGACGCTGACCTCGCGGTTGACGGCGATGACGCCGCCGAATGCGGAGAGCGGGTCGCACGTATGCGCGGCGCGGTGTGCCGCAGCGATGGATTCATCGGAAACGGCGATACCGCACGGGTTGGCGTGCTTGATGATGGCAACGCACGGACGCTCGTGATCCCAGGCGGCGCGCCACGCGGCGTCAGCGTCCTGGTAGTTGTTGTAGGACATCTCTTTGCCGTTCAGCTGCTGCGCGTTAGCCAGGCCCTTGCCGGAGCCATCGCGGGTAACGGTCGCGGACTGGTGGGAGTTCTCGCCGTAGCGCAGCGTCGTGGTGGCGCCGCCCTCGGTGAGCTGGTCCACGAACCATGCGGAGACAGCCGCGTCGTAGTCAGCAGTGTGCAGGAATGCATCGCGTGCCAGGCCGCGACGCTCCTCCAAGGTGAAGCCGCCCTTCTTTGCAGCCTCTGCGACGTCGCCGTAACGCGCCGGATCAACGACGATGGCAACGGATGGGTGGTTCTTAGCCGCAGCGCGGACCATGGATGGACCTCCGATATCGATCTGCTCAACACAGCCATCGAAGTCAGCGCCGGAAGCAACGGTCTCACGGAATGGGTACAGGTTCACCACGACCAGCTGGAATGCCTCCACACCGAGCTCTTCTAGCTGAGAGAGGTGATCCGACTTGCGGGTATCCGCCAAGATGCCAGCGTGAACCTTCGGGTGCAGGGTCTTCACGCGGCCTTCGAGGCACTCCGGGAAGCCAGTGAGCTTTTCCACTGGGGTGACGTTGATGCCAAGGTCTGCAATCTTGGCGGCGGTGGAACCGGTGGACACAATCTCAACGCCGGCAGCGTCGAGGGAGCGGGCGAGATCCTCGAGCCCAGTCTTGTCATAGACGCTAATCAGCGCGCGCTTGATCTGCTTACGGTCATCGCTCATAGTGCGGAGAAAGCCTTCCTAAAAGTCTTAGAGCTGAATCGAAATGGTTGCGTTGGCATCCTGCGCTACCTGAACAGCGCGCAAGACTTTAACGATGAGTTGGCGCTCGACCACCTTGATGCGCTCGTGCAGCGAAGCCTCATCATCATCCTGCCGAACCAAGACTGGCTCCTGGGCAATGATGCGACCGGTATCTACACCGGCATCAACAAAGTGGACGGTTGAACCTGTGACCTTCACTCCGTACTCGAGCGCGTCACGGACACCGTGTGCGCCCTTGAAGGACGGAAGCAAAGCCGGGTGAGTATTGATGGTGCGGCCTTCGAAGCGGGCGAGGAAATCTGCGCCCAGAATCTTCATGAAACCAGCCGAAACAACAACGTCTGGTTGCGCAGCTTCTACTGCGGCAACCAGACGTTTATTCCATTCGGCGCGGTCTGCACCCATCTCTAATACTTCTGCTTCAATACCAGCGGCTTTCGCGCGCTCTACCCCCTGACAAGGAACGTCAGCGACGACCTTGACCACACGATAGTTCTCATCCTGCGCATCGATGATGGCTTGCAGGAGTGAGCCGGTTCCGGAGACCAGAACGACGATTTCAATCGGACGGGAGGTGCGGACGGTTTCGCCTTGTGGCTGATGCTGTGAAGTCACGGGACATAAGCCTAGTCCTTGTGAGGCTCCTGCGGGAATTCTTCGACAATTTCGCCGTCGATGACTTCCGCTTCTACCCCAGAATCGGCGGACTTTGCCGTTTCTTCCGCTGCTTCTTCGGCTGCTTCTTCGGCCGATTCGTTTGCCTTTTCTACAGCTGTTTCATCAGCCTCATCATCTTCTGGAGCGTCTGCAACCGACTCCTCTTCAGGGGCACCCATTGGTTCTTCCGGCACAGACTCCTCTTCGGCCGATTCCTCACCCGTGGCATTTTCACTTGCAGCATCCGGTTTAACCGATTCCGCCACGACGTCGTTGGAAGTGTTTGGCGCAGTTTCTTCCACTTCAGCGTCTTCCACTTCGGCTTCTTCTGCTTCGGCGTCTGCAAATGCAGCGTCCGCCGCAGCTTCCTCAGCCTTGTCGGATTCCGCGGCGGCTGCCGCCGAGGCGTTGCGGGATGCATGCCAGGCACCGATTGCGAAGGCACAGGCAAAGCCCAATGCGATTGCCGCAAACCATAACGCCACGAGACCCGTTGCGGTCCACACGTTTAGGCCCGTTGTGCCATAGATGCCAAGCACGCCGGAAACGAAGTAGCTCAAAAGCAGGGTAAAGAAAGCAACAAAGGCACTCGCAGCGACCGCAAAGAAAAAGTTCACGTGGCGGCGTGCGCGCCAGACCACATAGATGGCCGAGGCGATCGGAACAACGAGAAGGCCCACCGCCCAAGGCGCAATGGAAGAAGGAACTACGCCCACGATTGGCAGCGGCGGCAAGGAAACCATGTGGATGCTAAACAGGCTGATGCTGCTTTCCGGGCCGAACTGGAATTCAGAACCAGACAGAATGCCGCCTGTGCCGATAACTGCGTTTGGGATATACAGAGCGCTAATCAGGTAGAGCAGGAATCCACCCAAGCCATCGATGCTCGGGTACGCATTCATCGTCTCGCTCTGACGGGACCAGCCCACAATGGCGACGATGAGGCACACTACTGCCGAGGCAGCAAAAAGCACACCGAGGTAACGCAGCGCTACTTGCGCGGCGTCGACAAGCATGCGCGGCATACCGAAACGTTTGGCCAATGCCTTCCACAAGCGCGAACCCATGCCACCGGCCAGCGCCGACAGATGTAGCAGAAGCATGCGCGGCAAGACCACGAAGAAATTAGGCGGCGAGACATCAAATACCTTGCCGGCGTCCCACAACATCAGCCACGCGATGATCGTGAGAAGCAACGGCACACCGACAACACAGCCTAAGAGGACCAAAAGATCTTTGATGCTGACCTTATGCTTGATCGCCTGACGGATCCGGCGCCCGACAATAAAGGATAAGATTCCTGCGGGCAGCAGCGGCAAAACGGAAAGCTCAATTCCGCCTGCCGAAATCGGCGCGAGGTTAAACACCATCCACGCTTCGGCAACGATCGTGGGCAGCCATGCCAAAGGCGAGCTTGTTAAAAGCAGCGCCGCCAATGCCACTGCAAGCACCACCAACACCACAACGGCGTTAGGGATTGCCACCGTCCACAGCATTCGGCGGATGCGCCCGGCCAAAGTGGTAGGCGCGGTAGCTCGACGGGCGCGCGCCTGGGAGCCAACCTTGTTGGCCACGCGTGCAGCTGGTTTGGATGCGCCGGCGCCACCGCGCCCGCGCACTTGCGCGCGCGAACGGGAAGCCGACCGCGTTTGAGGGCTGGTGTTTTTGTTCATCGCGTCCACTTTGCCATGGCCCATCGTCCATTTTGGGTTGGCGCGACGATAACAAGCTGAATTGGCGGCACTTCGCACTAACCTTAAGGTGCTAGCTCAGGCGCACAACAGCGCCATATATACTGTAAGGAACAGAAAGCAACCATTAACGCTACCGTGATGACCGTGCACTCTGAGCAAACATACACCGTCTATACTGGCCAATTACGTTTATCGCTAGCTCTACCTAAAGTGTGACACAAACCCTTTCAGGCCCCTGTCCAGCTATTTTCACCGAAAAGGTCGAAAAATTTCCATAACAGCTTGCTGTTATTATTTCGAGACGCTACTGTTACATCTCGTTGGTAACAGGAAGGTCACAATCCAGTAACCAACCGCCCAAAGACGTAACGCTTACTTTTTTGGTTTCTAGTGCAGGTGCGGTTGGCGGATTGTGAAGACAATGGAAGAAGAAATCATGCGAAGCAAGACTCAGCGGAACGCCGGCCGTCACCGCCAGATCGCCACCTCGCAGACTGCGAAAGGTCGTCTAGCACTGGTGACCGTCGCTGCAGGAGCTGTGTCCACCGCAGGTGTCGGTGGCGCAGCGGCCGCCAATCTTCAGGCAGACAATGCCGGCATGAAGGCGCAGACCGTCGACTACAACCTTGCTACCGAGTCTGACGCCCTGCAGGACGTTCAGAATGGCGCCCAGGCTGCCGCCAAGGAAGCTGCCGCCGCTGCCCCACAGATCCTGAACGTTGCCGAGGCAAAGCCGGTAGCAGATCTTTCTGCTCAGCTGGATAAGGCAGTTCAGGCATCTGAGGCACGTGCTGCTGCCGATGAAGCATCCCGCGCACCATCCGTCGTCCGCCCAGCCGAGGGCACTTTCACCTCCGGATTCGGACCACGATGGGGTTCCTTCCACTCTGGCATCGACATCGCTAACGCTGTCGGTACCCCAATCCTCGCCGCTATGGACGGCACCGTCATCGATTCCGGCCCAGCTTCCGGTTTCGGCCAGTGGATCCGCATCAAGCACGATGACGGCTCCATGACCGTCTACGGCCACATGCAGACCCTGGACGTTGCAGTTGGCGAGCGCGTGCACGCCGGCCAGAAGATTGCCGGCATGGGTTCGATGGGCTTTTCCACTGGTTCCCACCTGCACTTCGAGATTCACCCAGCAGGCCAGGGCGCAGTTGACCCAATCTCTTGGTTCGCAGCCCGCGGAATCAACATCTCCTAAAGCACTAGCCTTTAAAATTCCTTCTTCCCACCCTCCTTCTCACCTGGTTTAAGCGGTAACAGGACTTCGCTTCCTGTTGCCGCTTTCGTGGTTTTGGCCACCCACCCTTGCCGCCGCATTACTTACCCAGTAAGCTACGCTATAGGTTACCCGGTAATCAATGATTACTATCGGCTTGACCGGCAACTTTCCAAAATCTATATCCATCCCCCTGGCAGGAAATATGTCCATTAAACATTCTCTCTTGTCGCTCCTTAGCGCTGAGCCAGCTACCGCCAGCATGCTGCAAAGCCACTTCGCGGAAGCGCTGGATGGACTATGGCCACTCAACATCGGCCAAGTTGCACAAACGCTAAAACGACTCGAAAGAGACAACTTCATCGAGGAGCACGGCACAGCCGTAGGCCCCACGGGCAGGCATGCCACGACCTATCACATCACTACACAAGGCCGTGCGGAGCTTGCGGACTGGTGGACGCGGGGCGTCGCCAAGCATGCGCTCGAAAGAGATGAACTCGTCCTCAAGGTAGCGCTCGCTGCCCAACGCAGCGACGTCGATGCCATTGAAATTCTGGATGCCCAGCGCTTTGCCACCCTGAAGCAGCTTCGGCTTCTAAACCAGCAGGCCACCGAATTACCTGAAACCCGCAGCGCCACGCGGCTGGCCCTCGAACGCGAAATCTTTGACCTTGAAGCACTGCTGCGGTGGCTCGACCGGGCTGAGGCTCTAAATCCCCACACCTCCGCTTCTACTTCCAATCAACCAAAGGAATAGACCATGCATAACAGCGAAGAAACCACCCACCCATTACCACTTGAGCTTCATAATGTCTCCCGCGAGTTCGGCTCTGGCGCGCGCCAAGTTATCGCACTTAAGGAGGCAAACCTGCAGCTTCATCCCGGCAAGCTCATCGCCATCATGGGCCCTTCTGGTTCCGGCAAGTCCACGTTGCTCAACGTCGCTGGGCTCCTGCTGCCACCGACCTCTGGACGCGTGCTTGTCAACGGCGAGGATGCTGCGGGGCTGTCCAAATCTGCTGCCGCTCAGTTGCGCCGCCGGAACCTAGGTTTCGTCTTCCAGGACTTCAGCTTGGTGCCCACCCTCAGCATCGGTGAGAACGTCACCCTACCCCTTGAATTAGATGGCGTTAGCCCTAAGAAGTGCCGCGAGGCCGCTGAAATTGCGCTTGCGGAAGTAGGCCTGGAAAATGTCGCTGACCGCTTCCCTGAGGAAATCTCAGGCGGTCAGGCGCAAAGGGCCGCAATCGCCCGTGCACTCATTGGCCCGCGCCAGGTATTGCTCGCGGATGAGCCGACCGGCGCGCTCGATACCGCCACCAGCGAAGAAGTCATGAAGGTGCTGCGCTCTCGCATCGACGCTGGCGCCGCCGGGCTTCTCGTTACCCATGAGCCACGTTTCGCCGCATGGGCCGACTCCGTTGTAATGATGCGCGATGGCGTCCTCAGCGGAAAGGAGCATTAGTCAATGTCTGCTCTTTTAGCCGCCGCCCGCCCCACCTATCGCGACATGTTGGCCCATCGCTGGCGCAGCCTAGCCGGGGTGGCATTGGTTGCACTTCCCGTCGCCGTTTTGGTGTGCCTGGGCATACTGGGCGTCAATGGCGATAGGTTCCACAACGTATTTTCAAGCAATCCGCGCACGATTGGCGTGGCGGCTTCAGAAGATACAAAAGCGGTGCACCTGGAACCTGCAGCGGGTTTTGCTTCCCGCGCAGAAGAAATCTTGCCTGGTGACCTGCGCCCCTCCCCGATTTTTGGGCCCGTCACCGTGGGAGTTCAGCACGATTCAAAGCACTCCAATATCCAGATCACCCAATTCGACAGTGCTCTACCGCCCACTAAAGCACAACCCCTCATCGATTCCGCGCACCCCGACGAGGGAACGCTCATCTTGTCCTATGCAGATGCGCGTTCATTAGGAGTACACAAAGGTGATGTTGTCAGCATAAGTTCCCCTACCCCTGGCGGCTTATCGGAGGCAAAGGTCGCGGGCATCATCCCCGGCGGTAGGAGCTATGCCACGGCACCAGTCCTTACGAACACGGAGTTCTTGGCCCAGCACCCGGAGCAAGCTACGTGGGCCATCGTGGGCGATACCGTGCTCAACCAAAATGACATCGCACGGGTGCAGTCGGCAGGCTTTAGCATTTACGACAAATCTTTATCTGAAGCAACGATAATCGATAGCGGCGTCCACCTAAATTTTGAAGCCTTCTTAAGCTTCATCGCCATCGCCAGTTCTTTTGCTTTTGCGGTTACGCTGCTCCTTGCACTTATCGCGCCAGTGTTTAGCTTCGCTTTGCGCCGGAATACACGCATGTACGCACTCATGGCAGCACAGGGCGCACAACCAAAGCACATCGCTACAGCCGTATTAGCCTATGGCTTCTTCACAGGCCTGCTCGGCGCCACGAGCGGCGCAGTGCTCGGACTCGCAGGCAGCTATGCCATCGGGGCACTGCGTTTTCCTGGAGTAAAGCTCGATGTTCCACTGCTTTATCCACTTGCACTCTGGGCTATCGCAATTGTTGCTTCCACGGCCGCCGCTCTGGTGCCCGCGTGGCTCGCCGCCCGCCAGGCGCTTGCGCCCTCCCTCCACGGCGGCATGCCGGATCGCATCCTCAACTGGCGCAAGGAAATGGCATACGGCCCTGTCGCATTGCCCGTTATCCTCATCGCGCTGCTTACCCCATTCGGTAAGTCAATCTATTCACTGCTCATCCTGCTGGCTTTCCTCGCCACAGCCGCAAGCGTTCCCGCGCTGGTATATGCCACCGCACGCGTATGCAGTCACCACGGCCTCGCTTTGCGGATTGCCAGCCGCGATCTCATGCGACGTGGATTCCATACGGTCCCAACCGCTATCGCGCTCATCGCCGTAACCTTAGCTGCGGCCGCGGGTTCCGTAGGCGTTCGCAGTGACGAAGCATGGTGGGACAAGGTGGACACGGTAGTAAATCCCTCCACCTCAGCAATAGTCAGAAACACGGATCATCAAAAGAACTTGGGCGCACCGGCCAACAAGGTGGAACAGCGAGCCATCGATAGTGCGCTTGCACTGCAGCCTGGCAAGCCCCTTGAGACTTTTGGATATACCGATTGGAATTCCACCTCTATTCCTGGTTCTTCCATTCCAAATATTGCTCTCGAGATGGAATATGACTACACCTGCGAGCAGACTTCCTACAACGACTCTGTCGAGCAGGCTACCTTCATCGACAAAGATGGCCGCAGGACCGATGAGTCTGGAGAAGCACGGCAGAATTGTCTGCATGACATGATGACGTGGTTCCCGTCTAGCGCCTTCACTCGCTATGGCCGCACGCTAGAAGCAACGCCCGAAACGCTCGACCTCTGGAACTTCGACAGCGATGCTGACCGCCAAGCGGCGGCAGATACACTCCGTAAGGGCGGAGTTGTCTTAACCCATAACAGCCACCTCGATGGACGCGACCATGCCGAGTTCACCGCTGTTCGGACCCCACAGGGCCAAACCGAACCGCGCGAAGAGGTTAGCGCTACGCTGCCTGCGGTCGAGGCGCTTCCCGCGTTGGGCCGCGATCTCAGGTTGGTTAGCCCTGCGGCGGCAAAGAAGCTAAAGATCTCCTCCTCCCGAATCGGCACGGCGATTGTCTTCGATAAGACTTTGGAGCGCAGCCAACAGAAGGAAATTGAAGAAGCCGTAGAAAACGCTACCGGCGGCGAATACGAGATTTCCTTCACAAAGACCACGAGCAAGGCAAAGGAATACGCCCCTGCCATTGCCCTATGGGGCATCGGCTTCATCTTGTTAGTGCTCATCATCGCCAACTCCGCGGCAGCGCTACGCCGCAGCGGAAAGCTCTTTGAGTCTTTGGGTGCAGAACCTTCCCTCATGCCGAAGGTCGCCGCTTGGCGCACGTGGTTGGTTGGCACGATCGGCATGACGCTCGGTTTCATCGTCGGCGAGATTATTGGAATCATCATGATTCGTGTGCCGCGGCCAGGCAGGCCCGAAGCAAACGAGCTGTTCTATCAGGGAGATCTCTACAGCATGGACTGGTGGCAACTTGCGGGCGTGTTCATAGTGCCTTTGCTTGGCGCGGGCGGTTCCTGGTTGGTGCACCGGCGCTTAAGTGCAGTCGAGGCTGAACAAAACGATTAGCCCAAGAGCCACAACAGCAAATTGACCCGAACGCAAGGCCTGTACCAAGTCTAGGCACAGGCCTTGTCGCAGCTCAGGAGGGGCTTTTACTGAATGAATCCTGGCAGCCCCATAACGTCACCCCCAATATCCACCCCCACAACCTAAACCCATACTTCACAGTCGTAACTATTTTCACATTAGTAACATGTGTAACATGCTGGCATGTTCGAATAATTTTCGAACATTTCCTGTCTTTACCTGCAATTTTCACAATTGCAACAGTACGAAAAGCTCGATAGCTTTATCTCGTTGCCATAAACGGCCTCGATACTCCGGATTGGACTTTTTCGGCGTGTCGAAACGCGTCCGTTTGGCACTAAAGGCTTAACCGAGCCACCCCGACCATGCACCGCCATGAAAAGGACCCGAAGTTATGAAGCGCAATCTCCGCGCACGCAAGACTGTGGCACTTACTGCCTTGGCAGTTTGCACCACGCTTGCCACCACCATGGGCGCTACCGCCTCTGCCGCGCAGCCGGCAGCTAGCGTAGACGTCTCTGATGGCTCGTCACAGCCAGAAGTATCTACTAATGCAGATAACGCAACGCTTATCGACGCCTTCGTCGGGCTGACCAAGTCCACGGCCGGCGTACTCGCGGGCGCTGCTACCCCAGAGGTATCGAATGAGGGCGGGGCGCTGAACATCGTTCTCGACCCTTCGAGTGTTCCGGGGCTTGCCCAGGCTTTCGCGCCTTCCGGCAATCACTCCGGACTGAAGCCAACGAAGAGCCAGGACTCCGCGGGCAACACCGTGGTGTTTCCTACTTCCGGCACTCTTACTTCCGGCTTCGGCCCGCGCTGGGGCGCCTTCCACAGCGGAATCGACATTGCTAATCCGATTGGCACGCCGATTTACTCCATCATGGACGGTGAAGTTATCTCCTCTGGTCCGGCTCAAGGCTTTGGCCACTGGATCCGCATCCAGCACGATGATGGAACCATCTCCGTCTATGGCCATATGCCGGGCGACCAACTGCTTGTCAACGTCGGAGACCGCGTGAGCGCAGGTCAGCAGATCTCCGTCATCGGCAACGAGGGTCAGTCCACCGGCCCGCACCTCCACTTCGAGGTGCACCCGGGCGGCGGCGCAGCCGTGGACCCGGTCAACTGGTTCGCTCAGCGTGGCATCAACATCTAAGCGAACCGCCCTTTGCGCTTAAAGCTTTTCCATCGGCACGCCGCCGATGAGCATCAAGCGCACTTTGCCGGCGCTTCCGAAGTCCACCGTCACCGTGGCGCGTGGACCGGAGCCGGAGGCATCAATGACCGTTCCCAGGCCGTACTTGGCGTGGTTGACGCGGTCTCCCACAACTAAATTCAGCTGGTTGTTCTTAGGCATCGAGCTGGCAGGAGCAGGCTTACGCGTGCGTTGCGAAGGGGAAGACGTAGCGCGCGGTGAGGTTCTGCCCCAGCCGGACCAATCGGAGCCATAGGAGCGGCCATATTGGTAGGAATCATCTCCGCCCCATGCGCTAGACAGCGAGCTGTCTGGTTCTTCACGGCGCCAGTCGATGAGGTCTTCGGGGACCTCGGCGAGGAAGCGGCTGGCCGGATTCGTCATCGGGTTACCCCAGGACGAGCGAAGTATTGCGCGGGTGAGATAGAGCTGCTCGCGAGCGCGTGTGATGCCCACATAAGCCAAGCGGCGTTCCTCACTGAGCTCTTTTGGATCCCCTAAAGAGCGCATGTGCGGGAATTGGCCATCTTCCCAGCCTGTGAGGAAGACGACTGGGAATTCCAAGCCCTTGGCAGTGTGCAAGGTCATCAGCGTGACCACGCCAGTTTCGTTGTCAGGGATTTGGTCTGCGTCAGCTACCAAAGACACCTTCTCTAGGAAAGCCTGGAGCGAGCCGGGTAGGGCCTCCCCCTCGGCGAGCTCTGGGCTTAAATCTTCTACAGCGTCGGCTCCGGTAAACGCCATCTGATTAGCCGCCTCGGAGCTAAATTCTCGGGCAACGGAAACCAACTCGTTGAGGTTATCCAGCCGCGCGCCATCCTGCGGATCATTCGAGTTCTCCAACTCCGCACGGTATCCAGTTGCATCGAGCACGGCACTGAGCAGATCACCAAGATCCGGCTGATGAGTAACCTCGTTAATCATGCTCGGAATCTGAGCGCGGATGCCTTCCATCATCTCGTTGAACTTCGACACTGCATTAACGGCTCGTGTGCCCATGCCCGCAATGTTGCCCGCGGCGGCATCGTACAGGGCCTTTCCAAAGCTCACTCCCAGGTTCTCTGCATGCAGCGCGATCTGGGATTGTGCTTTATCACCGATGGCGCGCTTTGGAACGTTGATAATGCGGCGCAGGCTCACTGTGTCATCCGGATTATCAATGATGCGCAGATAAGCCACCATGTCACGGATTTCGCGGCGTTCATAGAAGCGAGTGCCGCCCACAACCTTGTACGGGATTCCGGAGCGAACAAAGATATCTTCCAACGCACGCGAGGCATTGTTCGTGCGGTACATGATCGCCATATCGGAATAGGCGCGACCCTTATCTGCCAGAGAGTCGATCTCAGAAGCAATAAAACGGGCCTCATCATGCTCGTTATCGGCGACATAGCCGACGATCTTCGCGCCTTCGCCGTGCGCAGTCCACAGGTTCTTCTCACGGCGGCCCTCGTTCTTCGCGATGAGAGCGTTCGCCGCGTTCAGAATGGTCTGAGTGGAGCGATAGTTCTGCTCCAACAAAATGGTGTGCGCCTGCGGATAGTCACGCTCGAATTCCTGAATGTTGCGGATCGTAGCGCCACGGAAGGCATAAATGGACTGATCTGAGTCACCCACCACGCACAATTCTGGTGCATCGGGGCCTAGCTCTCCCCTACCCACCAATGCAGAAACCAGCGCATACTGCGCATGGTTGGTGTCCTGATACTCATCAATAAGAACGTGCTTGAAGCGGCGACGATAGAAATCCACCACCTGTGGGTGCTGATGGAAAATACGCACTACCTCACCGATGAGGTCATCGAAGTCCACGGAGTTAGCTGCACGCAGGCGGCGCTGATATTCATCGAAGACGCGTGCAACCGTAATCTCGAAAGGATTCTTGGTCTTTTCTGCTTCTGCCAAAGCGTCAGCCGGCGAGACCAGCTCATTTTTGTGATTCGAAATCTGATTGGCCAGCACGCGGGCGGTGTACTTCTTTAGATCCAACTGCATGTCTTTGGCGATCATGGTCAAAAGGCGGCGTGCATCATCACCGTCATAAATAGTGAAGTTGGTGTTCAGTCCTGGCACCAGCTGCGCGTTTTGGCGCAGGATACGCACGCAGATGGAGTGGAAGGTAGAAACCCACATGCGCTCGGCCACTGGCCCCACCAGCTGGCCCACGCGCTCTTTCATCTCCGTGGCGGCCTTGTTGGTAAAGGTAATAGCCAAAATCTCCCACGGAGCCACCCCACGATTGCGCATGAGATAAGCAATGCGGCGGGTAAGCACAGCAGTCTTACCAGAGCCCGCACCCGCCACAATCAGCAGCGGCGAACCAGCGTGCGTTACCGCCTCAAGCTGCTGCGGGTTCAGGCCCTCAGTAAGCGGATCGGGGTCCACAGCGCCAGGCGCGCCAGCTGGGTTCGATGCAGCACCAGCAGCAGGTCCCCTCGAAGTAGGAGCCCCAAAGCCACCCGACTGTGGCTGCGGCGCGGCAGGCCGAGCGGGCCCACCGAAACCGCCGAAGCCGCCAAAAAGATCCGGCTGGCTGTTGGCAGAATTTTTTCCATCTGGGCGTGGAGCTGGGGAGAATTCAGACGCATTACTCATAGTGCCTACCAACCTACTAGCACCACCGGACATCCCCTCATAACACGCCTTATGCAGGGGAATTCGAATTTATCTGCTGCAGTTTCCTTTTTGGTTTCTAAGTGGCAGAATCTTGGGCTATGTCCTCTGCGAACAACCCGACTGAAAACTCCGCACACGCCAATAGCCTCGATACCAACGTTGTGGACAACGGCATGGAGATCCGCATGCCCTCCGGCACCGATGATCCCTTGAGCGATGCGGAGATTCAGAACTATCGCAAGGAAATCAACCGCTTGGATCGCGTTATCCTCGACGCTGCGAAGCGCCGCACGGAAATCTCCCAGACCATCGGGCGCACGCGCATGAACGCCGGCGGCACCAAGCTGGTGCACACCCGCGAGATTGCCATTCTCAACCAATTTCGCGACGAGCTCGGTGAGGAAGGCCCAGCCATCGCCTCTGCACTGCTGCGCATGGGCCGCGGAAAACTCGGCTAAACCTTTCAATAAATTTCATTTTTCTGGATAAAATCCAGTAATCTCTTCGCCATGAATGCAGTTCTTGTCGCGGTCATCGTCATGCTCGTCCTCGCGCTTTTGCGTGTGCATGTTGTTGTCGCACTATTCCTTGGCGCGCTGACGGGCGGCCTGCTTTCCGGCATGGGACTCGACGCCACCATGGTCGCTTTCCAGGAGGGCCTCGGTGGCGGTGCCAAAATTGCCTTGAGCTATGCATTGCTGGGTGCCTTTGCCATGGCGGTCGCCGCGGCGGGCGTGCCGCAGCTGCTCGCCAACGCCTTGATTCGGCGGATCGGCGGGGACGGGGCGTCGCCAGGCGCAGCACAAGCCACCAAGTGGATCTTGGTCGCCGGCCTCATCGCTATGGCTGTGATGAGCCAGAACGTCATCCCCGTGCACATCGCGTTCATCCCGCTTATCGTACCGCCACTACTCAAGGTCATGAATGCCCTGCGCATCGACCGACGTCTGATTACCTGCTGCCTTACTTTCGGCCTGGTCACCACCTACATGTTCCTACCGGTAGGTTTCGGCTCCATCTTTTTGAATGACATTTTGTTATTCAACATCGACCAAGCAGGCCTTAATACCGAAGGCATTTCCATCATGCATGTCATGGGAATTCCTGCCCTTGGTATGCTCTCTGGCCTGCTGATTGCCATGTTCTTCAGCTACCGCAAACCCCGCGATTACGCCGATACCCCGCTCAGCAATGAAGAGCCAACCGAAGAAGCCCCGTCGCGTTACAAGATTTGGGTCTGCGTTGTCGCCATCATCGCCACCTTCGGCGTGCAGATTGCGATGCAGGCGATGGATTTCGAATCCGATGGTCTTATGGTCGGCGCCCTGACAGGACTTGGCATCATGTTGGTCACCGGCGCCATCGATTGGCGCAAGGCAGACGATGTTTTCTCCGATGGCATGCGCATGATGGCGCTCATCGGTTTCATCATGATTACTGCCCAGGGCTTTGCCTCTGTCATGACGGCGACAGGTCAGGTCGAGGAACTGGTGAATGCAACCAGCGATATCTTCGGCAGCAACAAGATGATGGCCGCCGCGGTCATGCTCATCGTGGGACTTGTCGTGACGATGGGCATCGGTTCTTCCTTCTCCACGCTTCCCATCATCTCCGTCATCTATGTTCCGCTGTGCATGTCACTGGGCTTTAGCCCCGCCGCGACGGTGGCCATCGTCGGCACCGCAGGCGCGCTTGGCGACGCCGGCTCCCCCGCCTCCGATTCCACCCTCGGCCCCACCGCGGGCCTCGGCGCGGACGGCCAGCACGATCACATCCGCGATTCGGTCATCCCGACCTTCCTGCACTTTAATATCCCGCTTCTCATCGCCGGCTGGATTGCAGCAATGGTCCTGTAGCTAACGGCAAAATGCTCCCGCGTGGACTACGGTGGTATCCGTAATTTTTAGTGTCTGACTAAAGCCAGAAAGGCCCTTGTAATGGACATCACCACCCAGCCCCAGTGGACCGCACTTGAGCAGCTCTTTGCGGAGAAGAAAGACCTCAATCTACGTGAGCTCTTCGCCGCTGACCCGCAGCGTGCGGCTCGCTTAACTTTCGACGCTGCGGGGCTGCATGTCGATCTTTCCAAGAACCTGGTCGATGACGATGTCCTCACGGCATTGGTAGAACTTGCACGGGCTGCAGACGTAGAAGGCCGCCGCGATGCCATGTTCGCCGGCGAACACATCAACAACACTGAGGACCGCGCCGTATTGCACACCGCCCTGCGTCAGCCGGCAGACTCGGAGCTTAGCGTCGATGGCCAAGACGCAGTAGCTGACGTTCACGAAGTTTTGGGCCGCATGCGTGCCTTTTCTGATTCCCTGCGCGATGGCAGCTGGCTGGGGCATACGGGCAAAAAGATCCGCACCGTGGTCAACATCGGCATCGGCGGCTCCGACTTGGGCCCGGCCATGGCCTCGAAGGCGCTGCGCAGCTACGAAGACGCCGGCATCAAGGCACTTTTTGTCTCCAACGTTGACCCGGCTGACATGGCTGCAGCGCTGGACCAGGTAGAAGCTGAGGAGACTCTGTTCATCATTGCTTCTAAGACCTTTACCACCCAGGAGACCCTGACCAATGCGCACGCGGCGCGCGCGTGGCTCATCAATAAGTTGGGTGATGAGGCGGCAGTGGCCAAGCACTTCGTTGCTGTATCAACCAACGCCGAGAAAGTCTCCGAGTTCGGCATCGACACTGCGAACATGTTCGGCTTCTGGAACTGGGTGGGCGGCCGCTACTCCATGGATTCCGCCATCGGCCTGTCCCTGATGTGCACCATCGGCGCGGATAACTTCACGGACATGCTTGCCGGCTTCCATGCGATGGACGAGCACTTCCGCACCGCGGAGCTTGCGCAGAACCTACCGGTCCTGATGGGCATGCTCGGCGTGTGGTACTCCGACTTCCACGGCGCACAGACCCATGCGGTCCTGCCTTATTCTGAGGACCTAGGCCGCTTCCCTGCTTATCTACAGCAGCTGACCATGGAGTCCAACGGCAAGTCCGTTCGCCGCGACGGCACCGCAGTTTCCACCGGCACTGGGGAAATCTACTGGGGCGAGCCGGGCACCAACGGCCAACACGCTTTCTTCCAGCTTATCCACCAGGGCACTCGCCTTATCCCGGCGGACTTCATCGGTTTTGCTCGCCCGCAGCAGGATTTCCCTACTGCCGACGGCACCGGCTCCATGCACGATCTGCTGATGGGTAACTTCTTTGCTCAGACCAAGGTTCTGGCATTCGGCAAGACTGCCGAGGAAATCACGGCGGAAGGCGTTGCCCCTGAGCTGGTTCCTCACAAGGTCATGCCAGGCAACCGTCCGACCACCACCATCATGGCGGAGCAGCTGACCCCGGCTGTGTTGGGCGCGCTCATCGCGCTCTACGAGCACATCGTGTTCACCCAGGGCGTTATCTGGGATATCAATTCCTTTGACCAGTGGGGCGTGGAGCTGGGCAAGCAGCAGGCTAATGACTTGGCGCCGGCAGTCTCCGGCAAGGAGGAAGCCGCATCCGGCGACCAATCCACCGACGAGCTCATTGGTTGGTACCGCTCCAACCGCTAAGCGCCTAGCACTTAACGGTTGGCTCGAAACTAATTAAGCCCCGGCCCGGGAATAGGGCTGGCAATGCGGGCACCACCAGATGATGCGCTCCAGCTCGCCTTCTTCCCCGCCGGCGTCAACGCCGCCGAGCGTCGACTTGGCAATTGGCGTGCCACACCGCCTGCACTTGGCGTTATTTCTGCCGAAGACATAGGTGGTCTCCCCGGCGCGCCGCACACCCGTGGTCACGCGCACTGGGGAGTTGCGGTTGGCCCACATGATGCGCCGCGATATCTCCAGAATCCGCGGCACATCCACTTGGGCCACGCGAAGGGCTGGGTGCACGCCCGCGATGAAGCAGGCCTCCGCCCTGTATTCGTTGCCGATTCCGGCCACGTTTTTCTGATCCAGCAGCGCCGCCCCAATGGTACGGGTGGGCTGGCTTAAGATTCGCCGCGCGGCTTCGTCCGCGCCCTCAGACTCCCACTGCTCGCTCAAGATATCTGGGCCCAAATGCGAAATCCGCTCGTTGTACAAGGAGGCAGGATAGGCCTCGACCATGCCCAGCCAGTGGCCCACCAGCTCAATATCGCGCGGGCTACTAGCGAGCTGCAGCACCACCCGCGCACTATGGCCCGGCTTGCGCCACCTATCGCCCTTGTAGTGAATGGCCCACTGGCCTTCCATCTTCAAGTGAGTATGCAGCACCAAGCTTTCGGCATCGGGCCGCGCGAACTGCATGAAAAGATGCTTTCCATAAGGCCACACACGAGAAACTGTGCTGCCCTCCAAATGCACGGTGGCATACCGGGGCACCCTAAGCGACGCCCCGGTGACCTCACGGCCGGTCATAAACTGCAGCTTATTGGACAACTGCAGGACGGAATCACCTTCTGGCATGCAACCAGTCTAACTAGATGGCAAAACCAGCTCGTTAAAGATGAGGTACCCGGTAGCCGCTGAGGCCCGTGGCACATGGATTTACCGTCTCGGATTTACCATCCTGGTTTTACCGTTTGAGTCCTGTTTCTAGCGGCGGCTGCCCCGCGGACGAAATCCACCCGGCGCGCCACGGCCTGGTTCGGGAGGATCGTCAAAGCTTAAATCCGGTAGCTCCGCCAGAGCTTCCGAAACGCTTCGGCCGCGGCGTGGCTCCATGGGCTTTTGCCAGGGGTCGCTGCGGTTGTCTTCGATGCGGCGGGACGTGCGCGGCGGCGCAGCCTTGGCCGAGATCCGCACGCCACGGGGACTGATACCTGCGCCAAGGCCTCGCAAGCGAGTGGAGATTTCCGATTCGAATGCGGGCGCTCCGTTGATTTTCTCAATCACCAGCGGGCTCAAACGCCCTGCGGCGATGAGCTCCGTGAGACCTTCAAGCACTTTGCCAAGCACTTCATCAGCATCGATGTCTTCAGGCAGGGCGTCCAAGAAAGTTGTCAGCGTCTTTCCACCGCGGGTTAGATGCGCCACGCAGAGCCCGTCCATCAGCACCACTAGGGCACCGGCGCTACGGGTGGGGCCGTGGCCGCTGTCCGCGCCATCGCGCTGCGGCCAAGCAAGGGCTGCACCATATGGGTTGGCGGGATCCGTCGCGGCGAGCACGTAGGTATTAACTTCCGCAGTGCTCGCAGTGCCAGATGGCCAGCCCGTCACGTCGGGAGAATCGTTCATACCACGCAAGCGATCGATGACCGCGGGAGTAGAAAACTGCGCCGCGCCAAGCCCTTCAATCACATAGCCGCGCATCGCCTTGCCAGATTCCTCAAAGCCAGAGAGCACTTTATAGGCCAGCGCGAAGCCGCCGAGCACGTCCTCGGCCACCACGGAACCCCGAGTCAGCACGCCATAGCGGTCAAGCCAAGCCTCACCGTGTGCTACGGAGCGGCTCGTCGCGTCGACGCCTTGGCCTGACACGGAAGCAGCCCAACGGCCGGCCACGTCCGGGGCGGTTGCGGCCCCGCCGAGGCCCTGCGTTTGGGCAAAGGACGTGCGTCCCATGCGCAGCCGGGAACGGGTGGGGCGTCGCTTAGCGCGGTGCGCAGTTGCTCCCGAGCGCGAGCCGGCCGCGGCAATGTGTGTGCGGATTGGCGCAAAGGAATCGGGACTAACCAGGCCCATTTCTACCAGCTGCCACAGCGCTTCCCGCAGCTCCTCGGCAGTGCCCGGCACCTGCGCCGCGATATCGTTGAACAGGTAGCTGCCGCCACCGCGCAGGACCTCCAACGCCGCTAATTGCAACATGCTCAGCCCCTGTTCATCCGGGTTAACCTGCAGCGCCAACTGAGCCGCATAGTCCACCGGCAGCAACATGATCCAAGGGTCATTCGTTCCCGCCTTGCCAGCGCCCACGATGAGCACCTCGCCGTTAGAGGTCAGTTCATCGAGCATCGTCGGCGAGTAATCGCCCACACGCGCCGGCAGAATCAGCGACTCCCACGCAGAGGCTGGCAGGCGCACGCCGGCGAGCTGTTCAATCACGCTGTAGACGCCATCCGCCCCGCGTAGCGCAGGCCGCTTGCCCACGGGCGCTACCTGCTGCCAATCGGGCAAGAAGCGTCCGAAAGCGGCAGCGCTAACAGGCTCCGTCGCAGCGCGTGCCGCAGCCAGCAAGCGCGAGCGAATGGTGCGCAAGACCTCCGCAGCGCAGTACTCGGTCTCCTCGATTCCTTGGCGGTAGCGGCCTTCCACCACGCTATCGAGACTCGCCAGCGCGGTGTGTGCTGCCGAGGCCGAAAGGCCAAAGGCCGCCTGCAAGTCCCCCAGCACGAAAGGACCGCGGGTGCGCGTCCAACGCGAGACCAGCTGTTGCAAGGCATCGGTGATAGTGGACTGTTGCGCGGCAACACCAGGCGGGACGGGCACGCCGAGTCCGTCGCGAAGCAGCGGGGCGTCAAGGGGCTGTGCGAAGTGCTCGCGTCCGGCAATGCGCACCCGCATCACGCGGACACCCAGAGAATCAATTGCGCTCAGCGGAACAGAGGCATGCTCTGCCATTTCCTCTACCGGAATCGGCCCCAGCACCCGCAGCAGGTCCACGACTTCCTCCGTCGTGCGGGCCCGACGCTCCGCAGCGGTGCGCTGCAGCTGGGCATGCACCTGCTCGATGACCTCCGGATCTAAAAGCTCCCGCAGCTCCACCGTGCCCAAAAGCTTGGCCAGAAGCGCCGGATCAAGCGCTAGGGCCGCCGCCCGCTTTTCTGCCAGCGGAGAATCACCCTCGTACATGAAGGCGCCGGTGTAATTAAACAGCAGCGTCGAAGCAAAAGGCGAAGGCTGCTCAGTGGTCACCTCCGCGATGCGAATGCGACGCAAAGCCAGCTCGCGCATGGTTTCCGTCAACGCCGGCAGATCATAGACATCCTGCAGGACCTCGCGGACCGTCTCCAGGATGATGGGAAAGGAAGGGTACTTCTGCGCGACGTCGAGAAGCTGTTCTGCCCGCTGACGCTGCTGCCACAGCGGCGCGCGCTTGCCGGGATTGCGACGCGGCAGCAACAGCGCACGCGCGGCACACTCACGAAAACGCGAGGCAAAGAGCGCGGAACCGCCCACCTGCTCGGCCACGATGTCCGAAATTTCATCGGCGTCGAAAAGAAAAAGCGCAGCATCCGGCTCCTTTTCCCCCTCGGGCAAGCGCAGGACGATACCGTCGTCACCAGCCACTGCCTGCGCGTCCATGCCGGTCAGCTCCGCCACCCGCTGCCCCACTGCAAGCGCCCAGGCGGCATTCACGCCCCGGCCGAACGGCGTGTGCAACACCACGCGCCAATCCCCGAGTTCGTCCTTAAAACGCTCGAGAACCAAGGTCTTCTCATCCGGAATAACACCCGTGGCCTCATGCTGTTCCTGCAGATAGGCCACGATGTTATCCACCGCATGCCCATCTGCGTCCTGGATGATCTCTGGAGAAAGGTGCACCTGCCGGCGATACGCACCCAAGGCCTTGCCCAGCTCATAAGGACGCCCTGCCTGGTCGCCATTCCAGAAAGGCAACCGGCCAGTGTGCCCCGGCGCAGGGGTGACAATCACCTGATCGCGCGTGATTTCCTCAATGCGCCAGCTAGTAGCACCCAAGGTAAAGATATCGCCCACGCGGGATTCATAGACCATCTCCTCGTCGAGCTCACCCACGCGCCGGGGCGCGGCATTTTCTGCCCCTGCAGGCAGGAAAACGCCAAACATTCCGCGGTCCGGAATCGTGCCGCCGTTGGTAACAGCCACGCGCTGCGCACCGGGGCGCGGGCTCAGTCGGCCAGTGATGCGGTCGAAGACCACGCGGGGTTTGAGCTCCGCGAAGTCCGTGGAGGGATAGACGCCGGAGACCAGGTCGATGACGGAATCGAATACCTCCCTGGCCAAATCGCGATAAGGCCACGCGCGGCGCACCATGGCGTACCAGGCATCCACATCTAGGCCACCCGCATTATCTGGGGAGGTAACCGGAGCAACCTCGGCGGCGGCGACGGCTGCCACGGTCTGCTGTGCCAACACATCTAACGGGTTCTGCGGGGAGTGCATCTCCTCGATGAGGCCCTCGCGCATACGCGCCACGGTAAGAGTGGATTGCACAAGGTCAGCACGGTGCTTCGGATAGAAAGAACCCTGCGATACAGCGCCCACGGAGTGCCCGGCACGGCCCACGCGCTGCAGACCAGAGGCTACCGAAGGCGGTGATTCCACCTGCA
The DNA here is from genome assembly GCF_001836185.1 of Corynebacterium sp. HMSC036D03. Classification (NCBI taxonomy): domain Bacteria; kingdom Bacillati; phylum Actinomycetota; class Actinomycetes; order Mycobacteriales; family Corynebacteriaceae; genus Corynebacterium; species Corynebacterium sp. HMSC036D03. The sequence continues at coordinate 3,924 of NZ_KV827718.1, read as the reverse complement.
CCACTAGATCGACCGCGCCCATGTCGATGCCCAGCTCTAGCGAGCTGGTGGCCACCACTGCTCGCAGTGTGCCTTCCTTGAGCATCGTTTCAGTCAATGTGCGCTCATCCTTCGACACCGAGCCGTGGTGTGCGCGAGCGATGACGGCAGGTGCCTTGCCGGCGACGTCGACTTGCTTCATCAGCTGCGCTGGGTCCCGGCGGGTAGCAGGCGACAAGCTTTCCGGTTCATGCTCCATGGCATAAAGCTCATTGAGCCGGGAGGTCAGGCGCTCCGCGGTACGCCGCGAGTTCACGAACACGAGCGTGGAGCGATGCTCCACGATTTCGTCGTAAAGGTCTTCTTCAATAAACGGCCAAATGGATTTCGCGGTGGGCAATGCCGAATCAGCCACCGCCGCGGGGCCAGTAATGCCCAGCGGATCATCCACTGTCATCTCACCGATAGTGGAGCCTTGCTCTGGGGTGGGCAGATCCGACATGTCTTCCACGGGCACGTGGACATCAAGCTGCCAGCGTTTTTCAGCCGGCGGTGCCACGATTTCCACGGGCCTGTCACCGCCCAAAAAATTCGACACTGTAGAAAGCGGGCGCACCGTTGCCGATAGCCCGATGCGCTGGAACTCCCCCGCCACGGCCGCCAGCCGCTCGAGCGTGAGTGCCAGGTGCACGCCACGCTTGGTGCCAGCCAGGGCGTGGATTTCATCAATGATGACGGTATCGACGGTAGATAGGATTCCCGCGGCCTTTGAAGTCAGCATCAAATAAGCCGACTCCGGAGTGGTGATGAGGATATCCGGCGGGCGGCGTACCTGCCGGGAGCGTTCTGCAGAAGGTGTATCCCCGGAGCGTACGCCGACGGTGATGTCGGGGGCGTCAAGTCCTAATCGTTCTGCCGCACGAGCGATGCCGTTCAGCGGAGCACGCAGGTTATTTTCCACGTCCACGCCAAGCGCCTTCAGCGGGGAGATATACAAAACCTTGACGCCTGAGGTGCCGCCCTTTACCGGCTGTCCTACGGGCAGTGCAGTTTGGCCTTCCTTTTCCACGAGGGAATTTAAGGCCCATAAAAACGCCGCCAGGGTTTTACCGGAGCCGGTGGGGGCGACCACGAGCGCATGGTTGCCGGATGAGATCTGCTCCCATGCCTCGCGCTGTACGGGCGTGGGCGCTGCGAAAACGTCCTCGAACCATTGCCGGACTTGGGGCCGGAAGCGGGTTAGGACGTTTTTGTTCATGCCTTACTCTATCGCGCGCGGTAATCTAGCATGCATGACCGTCGAGATTTCTGATTCCCGCCTGACCAATTCACTAGCCAACGGCTGCGGTGAGATCCTCAAAGGTGTGCGCAACGGTGGCCTGCTGCGCGGCCTCGCGCTTGGCGACGCCGGCGATGAAGCCGCACAAGAATGGATCACCCGGGTAATTTCGCAACACCGCCCCGAAGACGGCCTGCTTTCCGAGGAAGCAGCAGACGATCTCAGCCGTTTGAAGAAGGAACGCGTGTGGATCGTCGATCCCCTCGATGGCACCAAGGAGTTTGCCACCGGCCGCCAAGACTGGGCTGTCCACATCGCACTCGTGGTCAACGGCATGCCACAGCATGCGGCCGTGGCCATGCCGGATTTGGGCGTGACCTTCCGCTCCTCCGATGCGCGCGCCGTTACCGGCCCGCTGTCCAAGAAGTTTGTGGTCTCCCGCAACCGTCCGCCCCAGGTGGCTTCCCATATTGGGGAGAAGATGGGATTTGAAACCGTCGGCATCGGTTCTGCCGGCGCCAAGGCAATGCACGTTCTGCTCGGTGACTTTGACGGCTACATCCACTCTGGCGGCCAGTACGAGTGGGACCAGGCTGCGCCGGTGGGCGTTGCCATGGCGGCGGGCCTGCACTGTTCCCGCTTGGATGGCTCCCCAATTCGTTTCAACAACGAGGACACCTTCATCCCAGACCTGCTCATCTGCCGGCCGGAACTCGCCGATGAAATCTTGGAGCACGCTGCTGCCTATGCCGAAGAAAACGGCGGCTTTTAGGCGTTCCTTAACTTTTAGGCGTTTCAGCAAAAAGGCTTTTACACTTGAGAACCATGATCCAGACCCCATATGAGGACCTCCTCCGCAAAGTTTTGGAAGAAGGCGCGGACAAAGGTGACCGCACCGGCACCGGCACGCGCTCAATTTTCGGTGCACAGTTGCGCTATAACTTGGCGGAGTCTTTCCCGCTGCTGACCACCAAGAAGGTCTACTTCCACGGCGTTATCGGCGAGCTGCTGTGGTTCCTCAAGGGCGATTCCAACGTGAAGTGGCTGCAGGACAACAACGTCCGCATCTGGAATGAGTGGGCTGACGCCGATGGCGAGCTGGGCCCTGTCTACGGCGTCCAGTGGCGCTCGTGGCCTACCCCGGATGGCACGCATGTAGACCAGATCCAGCAGGCTCTGGATACACTGCAGAATAATCCGGATTCTCGTCGCAACCTGGTCTCGGCCTGGAACGTGGCAGAACTAGACAAGATGGCGCTTATGCCCTGCCACCTGCTATTTCAACTTTATGTGGCAGAAGGCAAGCTCTCCCTGCAGGTCTATCAGCGTTCGGCGGATATGTTCCTGGGCGTACCTTTCAACTTGGCTTCCTATGCTGCGCTGGCCCACATGTTTGCGCAACAGGCTGGACTGGAGGTCGGCGAGCTCATCTGGACCGGCGGCGATTGCCATATCTACAACGACCACATTGAGCAGGTCAAGGAGCAGCTCTCCCGCGAGCCACGCCCCTACCCGCAGCTCAAGCTGCACAAGGCTGACTCGTTGTTCGACTACACCTTCAACGATTTCGAGGTCGAAGGCTACGATCCCCACCCCACCATCAAAGCGCAGGTTTCCGTCTAATGCTGGGTGCTATTTGGGCGCAGTCCTTGGACGGCATCATCGGCGATGGCTCGGTCATGCCGTGGCACGTACCAGAGGACCTCAAGCACTTTAAGGAGGTCACGCTGGGCTCGCCCGTAGTGATGGGCCGACGCACGTGGGAATCTCTAAACCCGAAGTTTCGCCCGCTGCCAGGCCGCGATAACTTTGTTCTCTCCCGCAAGGAGCCGGGCCAATGGTCCGCTGGGGCGAGCACAACCAGCAACCTCAACGACGTAACTTCCACGCTTTCCGACGCCTGGATCATCGGCGGCGGCCAGCTATACGCCTCAACCTTGGATGAGGTCGACGTCATCGAAATTACGTTGATGGGCGTTAACATCGGGAACGTCTACGGTGATGGCGCAGTCTATGCCCCCGCAGTTCCGGAGACTTTCGGCTTGGCGGCTAGCACTGATTGGCTCACTTCTGAAAAGGGCCACCTGACCATTCCGGGGCAGCCACCGAGTGAGCTGCCGATTAAATACCGCTTTTTAACTTATGAACGAAAGGACGCCGCTTAAATGACCGTCGCAACTCCCGAAACCACCGAGCACGTCACAGTCTTCTACGCCGACTGGTGCCCGTTTTGCGCGAAGCTGCTCAAGGCGCTGAACCGCACGGAGACGCCATACGCGCTTGTCGACGTCGAGGCCGAAGGCACTGAGGACATAAACGAGTGGATCAAGTCCGTCAATGACGGCAACCGCATCGTGCCAACCGTGCTTTACTCCGACGGCACCTCCGTTACCAACCCACCGGCGTCCTCTGTGCGCAATAAGCAGAAGGAATTGGCCGAGAGCTAATCCAAACCCCAGCCATTTCGGAGCGCCCCTGCCCCACTGCTATGATTAGCCACGTTGCACACGCAACCCCGCCCCAGTAGCTCAGGGGATAGAGCACGGCTCTCCTAAAGCCGGTGTCGGTGGTTCGAATCCACTCTGGGGCACAAAATCTTTCACAAAACTTCCCCGTTGACCAGCGCAGACAGGGGGGGTGTTCCTATATAGGTTGTCAACTCCGTG
>NZ_KV827717.1:0-40125 GCF_001836185.1 Corynebacterium sp. HMSC036D03 | reverse complement strand
CCGAAAAGGAAGAAGCCAAGGAAGAGCCAAAGGCTGAAGAAAAGGCAGAGCCGAAGGCTGAAGAGAAGAAGGAAGAGCCAAAGGCTGAGAAGTCTGCAGACGCTTCCTCCACCCCGGCTGCTTCCGAGGGCTCTTCCAAGATCAACAACGGCGATAACGTTCCTTACGTCACCCCGCTGGTACGCAAGCTGGCGGAAAAGCACGGCGTTGACCTTTCCACCGTTTCCGGCACCGGCGTTGGCGACCGCATCCGCAAGCAGGATGTCCTGGCAGCTGCAGGCGAGGGCGAGGCACCGGCGGCGTCGGCAGCCGGCTCCTCCAACCCACGCGCACGCTGGTCCACCAAGTCCGTGGATCCGGAAAAGAAGGAGCTCATCGGCACCACCCAGAAGGTCAACCGTATCCGCGAGATCACCGCTGCAAAGATGGTTGAGGCTCTGCAGATTTCCGCACAGCTGACTCACGTCCAGGAAGTCGACATGACTGCCATCTGGGATATGCGCAAGAAGTCCAAGCAGGCCTTCATCGACAAGCACGGCGCTAACCTGTCCTTCCTTCCGTTCATCGTTAAGGCAACCGTTGAGGCTCTGGTTTCCCACCCGAACGTCAACGCTTCCTACAACCCTGAGACCAAGGAAATGACCTACCACGCAGACGTCAACGTGGCTATCGCCGTCGATACCCCACGTGGCCTGCTGACGCCGGTCATCCACAAGGCACAGGACATGTCCCTGCCAGAGATCGCAAAGGCTATTGCTGAGCTGGCTGACAAGGCCCGCAACAACAAGCTGAAGCCGAACGACCTCACCGGTGCCACCTTCACCGTCACCAACATCGGCTCCGAGGGCGCACTCCTCGATACCCCGATTCTGGTTCCGCCACAGGCCGGCATCCTGGGCACCGCCGCTATCACCAAGCGCGCAGTCGTTGTCAACGAGAATGGCCAGGACGCAATCGCCATCCGCCAGATGTGCTACCTGCCGTTCACCTATGACCACCAGGTCGTCGATGGTGCAGACGCAGGTCGCTTCATCACCACCATCAAGGACCGCCTTGAGACCGCCGAATTCGAGGCTGACCTCGAGGTCTAAGGAGTTAAACCCTTAGTAGTTTAGGGTTTCCGCCCCGCAGGCTCCCCTGTTTCCACTGCTGTGGATACTCGGGAGCCTGCGGGGTTTTCACATATCTCCCCGCAAACGGGGGTGTTAGGCCTGTCCGAATCTGTCCGGCGATTTCTCAGCCCTGTTCCTCGCCCACGGGCCGCGTAGGGAGTCTATTCGGCACTTTTAGGCTTTTGGCACGGCCATGGGTTACGCCGTTGCTGTGTGATGCACGAAAAGACTTCTATAAACCGATTTAGGTCACAGCCATAGGCTTTATACTTAGGGTCGGTTTAGGCCATGTTTTAGGCATTCACCATGACGTCCTTCACGGAGCTTCTTTCAAAGGAGATTGAACTTATGGATTTCATCTCGCGCCACCTCGGACCAAATTCTTCCGAGCAAGCGACGATGCTCAACGCACTGGGATACAACAGCGTGGACGCGCTTGTCGACGCCGCACTTCCCACAACCATCCGCGCCGCATCGGCACCGCAGTTGCCAGATGCCTTGAGCGAGAATGAAGCGCAGGACAAGCTGCGCGAATACGCCAGCCAGAACATCGTGTTGAAGTCCTTCTATGGCCAGGGCTACTCCGACACACTTACCCCGGCCGTCATCCGCCGCGGCCTGCTGGAGGATGCTGGTTGGTACACCGCTTATACCCCGTACCAGCCGGAGATCTCCCAGGGTCGCCTGGAAGCACTGCTGAACTTCCAGACCATGATCGAATCCCTTACCGGTCTGCCGATTGCAAACGCTTCCCTGCTCGACGAGGCTTCCGCTACCGCTGAGGCAGTCGGCCTGATGTCCCGCGCGGTCAAGAAGGGCCGCCGCGTCATCCTGGACTCCCGCCTGCATCCGCAGGTGCTCGCTGTGGCGGCGGAGCGCGCTCGCGCCATCGAGCTCGAGGTGGAAATCCTCGATATCCGCGAGGGCCTCGTGGGCGAAGACCTCATCGGCGCCGTCATTGCGTACACCGGCACCGAGGGCGACGTCTTTGACCCACGCGGCATCATCGAAGAGCTGCACACCCGCGGTGCGGTTGCCTCCGTCGTCGCCGACCCGCTCTCCCTTCTTTTGTTGGAAGCACCGGGCAAGCTGGGCGCGGACATCGTGCTGGGCTCCGCGCAGCGCTTCGGCGTCCCAATGTTCTTCGGTGGCCCGCACGCGGCATACATGGCCGTTACTGACAAGCTCAAGCGCCAGATGCCGGGCCGCATCGTCGGCGTTTCCAAGGATGCAGACGGCCGCCCGGCATACCGCCTAGCTCTGCAGACCCGCGAGCAGCACATCCGCCGTGAACGCGCTACCTCCAACATCTGTACCGCGCAGGCGCTGCTGGCCAACGTAGCGTCCATGTACGCCGTCTACCACGGCCCAGAAGGCCTGAAGGCAATCGCGCAGCACATCCATTCGCTGGCTGTTTCCTTCGCCGACGCAGTTCGTGAGGCCGGCGTAAAACTCGTAGCGGACGAGTTCTTCGACACCGTCACCATCGCTGACGTCAATGCCGCGGCCATCAAGTCCAGCCTGCAGGAGCAGGGCTACCTGGTGCGCGCCATTGGCTCCGACAAAGTATCCGTCTCCTTCGGCGAATCCGCAACCGCTGCAGACGTGGCGAAGCTAGCCGCAGCGTTCGGTGCCGAGATCGCAGCTGACGCTGTGGCCAAGGATGACGCAGCACAGTCCGCGCTTCCTTCCGCACTGGTTCGCGAAGAAGCTCCGCTGGACCACGCAATCTTCAACTCCATTCACTCCGAGACCCAGATGCTGCGCTACCTGCGCACTCTGGCAGACAAGGACTTGGCGCTGGACCGCACCATGATTCCGCTGGGCTCTTGCACCATGAAGCTGAACCCCACTGCCGCCATGGAGCCGATCTCCTGGCCAGAGTTCGCGGGCATTCACCCATATGCTCCGGAAGAGACCACCGCCGGCTGGCGCGCGCTCATCGAGGAGCTCGAGGGCTGGTTGGCCGAGCTGACCGGCTATGCCAAGGTCTCCATCCAGCCCAACGCTGGCTCCCAAGGTGAGCTCGCAGGCCTGCTGGCCATCCGCCGCTACCACGTTGCCAACGGCGACGCTGGCCGCGACGTCATCCTCATCCCATCTTCCGCACACGGCACCAACGCGGCCTCTGCTACCCTGGCCAACCTGCGCGTGGTCGTCGTTGCTACCGCGGACGATGGCTCCATCGACCTGGCAGACCTAGATGCCAAGATCGAACAGCACAGTGAGCACATCGCCGGCATCATGATCACCTACCCATCCACCCACGGTGTCTTCGACCCTGAGGTCCGCGACGTGTGCGACAAGGTCCACGCGGCAGGCGGCCAGGTCTATATCGACGGCGCGAACATGAACGCGCTAACCGGCTGGGCACGCCCGGGCGAGTTCGGCGGCGACGTCAGCCACCTGAACCTGCACAAGACCTTCACCATCCCGCACGGCGGCGGTGGCCCGGGCGTTGGCCCGGTGGGCGTCGCCAAGCACCTGGTGCCATTCCTGCCCACCGATGCGAACGATTCCTCCATCGACCCGCAGCAGGCTACCTCGATTGAAAAGGGCGTTCCTTCTACCGCAAGCAAGTTTGGCTCCGCCGGCGTGCTGCCTATCTCCTGGGCCTACCTGGCCATGGTCGGCACCGAGGGCGTTGCACAGGCCACCAGCCACGCCATCCTGGGCGCAAACTACCTGGCAAAGTCCCTGCAGGATTCCTTCCCAGTTCTCTACACCGGCAACGCCGGCCTGGTCGCGCACGAGTGCATCTTCGACCTGCGCGAGCTGACCGATGCCTCCGGCGTTACTGCGGCGGACGTCGCCAAGCGCCTCGTGGACTACGGCTTCCACGCACCGACCCTGTCCTTCCCGGTCGCCGGCACCCTCATGGTGGAACCGACCGAGTCCGAAGACCTCGCCGAGCTGGACCGCTTCATCGAGGCCATGCGCGCAATCCGCGCCGAAATCCAGGACATCATCGACGGCAAGGTCGCCTACGAAGCATCCGTTATCCACAACGCTCCGTACACCGCAGCGGCAGTGACCTCCGATAACTGGGAGTACTCCTTCACCCGCCAGGAAGCCGCCTACCCGGTTGCCTCCCTACGCGCCAACAAGTACTTCCCACCAGTCCGCCGCATCGACGAGGCTTACGGTGACCGCAACCTGGTTTGCGCTTGCCCGCCGCCAGAAGCATTCGAGATCTCCGCTGACGCGGAGGCCAACTAACGGAATCGAACTAGCAGAAAAGAACTCTAAAGGAGAAAAATGTCTGAACTGCTCAACTCCCCGCTGCATGCAGAGCATGAAAAGCTTGGCGCATCCTTTACGGCTTTCGGCCCGTGGAACATGCCCCTGAAGTACAACAACGAACTCGAAGAACACCGCGCGGTTCGCAACTCCGCCGGCCTTTTCGACCTGTCCCACATGGGCGAAATTTGGGTCAACGGCGAGGATGCCGCAAAGTTCCTGTCCTACTGCCTAATCTCCGATATGACCACCCTCAAGGTGGGCAAGGCAAAGTACTCGATGATCTGCGCCGCAGATGGCGGCATCATCGATGACCTCATCACCTACCGCCTGGGCGAGACCAAGTTCCTAGTCGTGCCAAACGCCGGCAACGCTGACGTGGTCTGGGAGGCACTCAACGAGCGCGCTGAGGGCTTCGACGTGGACCTCAACAACGAGTCCCGCGACGTAGCCATGATTGCCATCCAGGGCCCGAAGGCAGCAGAAATCCTCATCCCGCTGGTCGAGGACAATAAGCAGGAAGCCGTCATGGAACTGCCTTACTACGCAGCGATGACCGGCAAGGTAGCGCGCAAGTACGCCTTCATCTGCCGCACCGGCTACACCGGCGAGGATGGCTTCGAGCTCATCGTCTACAACTCCGATGCCCCGGAGCTATGGGAGGAGCTGCTCAAGGCCGGTGCCGAGTACGACATCCTGCCGTGTGGCCTCGCAGCGCGTGACTCCCTGCGCTTGGAAGCTGGCATGCCGCTCTACGGCAACGAGCTCTCCCGCAACATCACCCCGGTTGAGGCCGGCATGGCGCGTGCTTTTGCCAAGAAGGAAGCTGACTTCGTTGGCGCTGAGGTCATCCGCGCTCGTGCAGAGGAAGGTCCGCAGGTCGCCATCACCGGCTTGGTCTCCGATCAGCGCCGCGCCGCCCGCGCCGGTGCTGAGGTCTTCGTTGGCGATACCAAGGTCGGTTCTGTCACCTCCGGTCAGCCTTCCCCGACCCTGGGCCACCCGGTTGCCATCGCGCTGCTGGATACCTCTGCAAACCTGCAGCCTGGCGACGCCGTCGAGGTAGACATCCGCGGCAAGCGCTACCCATTTAGCGTCGCGGCCCTTCCGTTCTACAAGCGCGAAAAGTAGTTCGCGGACGCGTGACAACCGTTAAGATAAGAACACATACCATCTTCCGAAAGGACTCCCATCACAATGGCTAACCTTCCTGCAGATTTCTCCTACTCCGAGGACCACGAGTGGATCAACTCTTCTGCTGACGCCGCACAGGGCGCAACCGTCCGCGTTGGCATCACCTCCGTTGCTGCTGACCGCCTGGGCGAGGTCGTCTTCGCTGAGCTGCCGGCAGTCGGTGACACTGTTACCGCTGGCGATACCTGCGGTGAGGTCGAATCCACCAAGTCCGTATCCGATCTCTACGCCCCAGTTACCGGCACTGTCACCGCTGTTAACGAGGCTGTTCACGATGACTACGCAGTCATCAACAACGACCCATTCGGTGAAGGTTGGCTCTTCGAGGTCGAGGTTTCTGAGACCGGCGAGCTGATGACCGCAGAGGAGTACGCTGCGGCAAACGGCGTTTAAGCCACTTACTGCTAAAGCGGGAGGGTTTCCTCCCGCTTTTTCTTTTGCCTCCGCCAACGCCTCCCCCTGCCCTCTCACCCCGGTGTTGGGCGGGCATTGGCCTGGGTGGCACTATCAGTATCGAACCTCGCGTTTTATTAGATTAAGGAAGCATCACACATGACAGCTCCTCGTGAGCCCTTCTTCCCCGCTGATCGCAGCATTCGCGCGTCGCAGGAAGCGCTGGAAATCCGCCACCTCGGCCGCATGGATTACCAACAGGCGTGGGATCTCCAGGCCGAGCTTGCCGCCCAGCGCGCAAAAGGCGAGCGCGGCGACATCATCCTCGTGGTCGAGCACCCCAACATCTACACCGCTGGCAAGCGCACGCAGCCGGAGGATATGCCGGACAATGGTCTGCCGGTCATCACGGTGGATCGCGGCGGGCGGATTACTTGGCATGGTGAGGGGCAGCTGGTGGTCTACCCCATCTTGAAGCTCGCGGAGCCTGTCGACGTCGTGGACTATGTCCGCCGGCTCGAAGAGGCAATCATCCAGACGGTGCGCGAGCTTGGTGTTCGTACCGCCGGCCGCATCGACGGCCGGTCTGGCGTGTGGGTGCCCTCCACCACCCAGGCCGTGGACCCGCAGGCCCCCAAGCGCGATCGCAAGATTGCGGCGCTGGGAATCCGCATCACTCGCGGCGTAACCATGCATGGTCTTGCGCTTAATTGCACCAACACGCTGGAGTATTACGAGCACATCGTCGCCTGCGGCATTGACGATGCCGACGTGACCACGCTGAGCCTCGAGCTTGGCCGCGATGTCTCCATGGAGGAAGCTGCGACACCGCTTCTCGACGCCCTGCAGCGCGCGCTTTCTGGTGAGCTCACCGTCGCGGACCACACCTTTGGTTCAGCACCGGACCCGATTAAGGTCGCCAACGAGAAGGCCCGCCAAAAGCGTGCCCAGAGTGCGGAATAATCCTCCACACACCGGACTTGTATTAGTAAGAGACAATCCCAACCCCGTAGAGTGAGTTTTTGTGACTGTTAAGCCTGAAGGACGCAAGATGCTCCGCATTGAGAAGAAGAATGCGGAATCCCCCATCGAACAGAAGCCGCGCTGGATCCGCAACCAGGTCCGCACCGGCCCGGGCTACGAGGATATGAAGTCCCGCGTGTCCGGCGCTTCCCTGCACACCGTGTGCCAGGAGGCTGGTTGCCCGAATATCCACGAGTGCTGGGAATCTCGTGAGGCCACCTTCCTCATCGGTGGCGATAAGTGCACTCGCCGCTGCGATTTCTGCGACATTGCCACCGGTAAGCCGGCGGAGTTGGACCGCGACGAGCCGCGCCGCGTTGCAGAAAACATCCAGGAGATGGACCTGAACTACACCACCATCACCGGTGTTACCCGCGACGATCTGCCGGATGAAGGCGCGTGGCTCTACGCCGAGGTCGTGCGCAAGATTCACGAGCTCAACCCGCACACCGGTGTGGAAAACCTGACCCCTGACTTCTCCGGCAAGCCGGATCTTCTGCAGGAGGTCTTCGAGGCGCGTCCAGAGGTCTTCGCGCACAATCTGGAGACGGTTCCGCGCATCTTCAAGCGCATCCGCCCGGCATTCCGCTACGAGCGCTCCCTAGACGTTATCCGCCAGGCCCACGACTTTGGCCTTATCACCAAGTCCAACCTGATCCTGGGCATGGGCGAGACCAAGGATGAGATCGAAGAGGCGCTGCGTGATCTGCGCTCTGCTGGCTGCGACATCATCACCATTACCCAGTACCTGCGCCCAGGCCCGCGCTTCCACCCGATCGAGCGTTGGGTACGCCCGGAGGAGTTCGTCGAGCACTCCAAGCTGGCCAAGGAGCTCGGCTTCGGCGGCGTCATGTCTGGCCCGCTGGTGCGTTCTTCTTACCGCGCTGGTCGCCTGTACGTGCAGGCGATGGAGGCCCGCGGTTTCGAACTGCCAGAGAATTTGCAGCACCTGGCTGAGACCTCGAAGGGCGCTACCGCCCAAGAGGCTTCGACGCTGCTCGAGAAGTACGGCCCTTCCCAGGAAACCCCGGTAACGACCCGCATGGTCAAGACCCCGGCAAACGCTGACTCCGCTGCCGCTGCAATTCGTTAATTTGCACCGCTGACCTTTAAAGTAGGAACCATGGCACAAGACGATAAGGCAAGCCTGAAGGCTGCAAAGAAGCAAGAGCGCGCCGCAAAACGCGAGCAGCGCAAGCAAACCCGTTCCCAGATGTGGCAAGCGTTCAATATGCAGCGCAAGCATGACAAGGCATTGATTCCTATCATGCTCGCCGCTTTCCTCGGCATGGGCCTGTTGTTCTTCCTTATCGGCCTGCTCTTTCACGGCGAGTGGTTCATGCTCATCCTGGGCCTCGGCATCGGCGCTTTGCTGGCGATGTGGCTGTTTACCCGCCGCCTTGAGCGCGACATGTACAAAAAGGTCGAGGATCAGCCGGGCGTTGCGGGGTGGGCGCTGGAGCAGCAGCTGCGCAACACCGTGGGCATCGTCTGGAAGGTCAAGACCGCGGTCGGCGTTACCCGCCACCAGGACCTCATCCACCGCGTCATCGGCAATGCCGGCGTCATCTTCGTCTGCGAAGGTGACCGCAAGCGCTTGACTCCGGTTCTCAACACCCTGAAAAAGCGCGTGGATAAGCTCGCCGGCGGCGTTCCGGTCTACGAGGTCTGGGTGGGCAACGGCGAGGACGAGGTTCCAGTGTCCAAGCTGCGCAATCACGTGATGAAGTTCCCGCGTAACTTCAAAAAGGACGAGACCTACGCAATCATCCGCAAGATTGAGGCCATGGATGACCTGCCAGGCACCACCCCGGGTCTGCCGAAGGGCCCGATGCCACGCCAGGCGCAGAACATGGCTGGCATGAACCGCCGCATGCGCCGCGCGCAGCAGCGTAAGGGCAAATAATACTTGTGCAAAAGCGGCCCTTCCTTGGAATCCACCAAGGAAGGGCCGCTTTTAGATTTTGTAGGAAGCGCCCTGCGACGCCGCAAGATAGAGGAACTAGACCATGATCACTGCGGTGCCGGTTGCGCGGTCGTGGATACCGCGGCCGTCGGTATCGACCATTGCGGCCGGGAAGAGGAAGCCGGTGAGGATGGTGCGCACTGCCGCGCGCCAGAAGCCCACCGTTTGCCCCGGGGCGTCGAGACGCGCCACGCCCATGCCCAGCAAAAGCATGCCCGGAGTGCGAGCAAAGAGCCAGCCGCAGAGGATGCCGACGATGACCCACAGCATGTAGCCCAGGAATGCAGGGCCGCCCAGCGCGTGGGTGAACATCACGATGAGATTGGCCAGCAGCATGCACACGATCCAGTCGATGAGAACCGCCCCTGCACGGCGGGCCACCGGCGCCAGCGCCCCGGAGCCAGACTCAGGAAGTCCGAGCTTTTCGCCCGGCCATGCGCCGGGGCCTTCGAAGTCATCATTTTCGCCCGGGATTGCGGGTCCATCGAGCCATGTTCGCTTATCAGCCATGTTGACCAATCTAGTGCCCCCTGCATGCAGACACGAAAACGAAATATATCTATAGATCGATGGGTTAACGTCCGAAGGCCAAATAAAGCTAGTAAACTTCGATGAAGAACATTTTTCTAAACCCCTGAGGAGACAAACAGTGTCTTTCGAGTCCGTCCAGGAAATCGTCAAGTTCATCGAGGATGAAGACGTAAAGTTCGTCGATATTCGTTTTACTGACGTTCCCGGCACCGAGCACCACTTTTCAATTCCCGCTTCGGAGTTCACCGAGGCCGCCGCTGAAGAAGGCCTCGCATTCGACGGTTCTTCCATCCGTGGCTTTACCTCCATCGATGAGTCTGACATGACCCTGCTGCCAGACCCAGCAACCGCGATGGTGGATCCTTTCCGCTCCTCCAAGACGCTGAACATCAAGTTCTTCGTCAACGATCCGTTCACCTTGGAGCCTTTCTCCCGCGACCCACGCAACGTCGCAATGAAGGCCGAGGAATACCTTGCTTCCACCGGCATCGCGGACGTGTGCAACTTCGGTGCTGAGGCCGAGTTCTACCTCTTCGATTCCGTGCGCTACTCCACCGACATCGACCATGGTTTCTACGAGGTAGACACCGACGAGGGCTGGTGGAACCGCGGCAACGAGGCCAACTTCGACGGTACCCCGAACACCGGTTTCAAGACCCGCGTCAAGGGCGGCTACTTCCCCACCGCGCCCGTCGACAAGCATGGCGAAGTCCGCGATGCCATGGTGCGCAACCTGCAGAACGCCGGCTTCCAGATCGAGCGCTTCCACCACGAGGTGGGCGCGGGTCAAAATGAGATCAACTACCGCTTCAACTCCCTGCTGCACGCGGCTGATGATATTCAGACCTTCAAGTACATCATCAAGAACACCGCCGCTGAGTACGGCAAGTCCGCAACCTTCATGCCAAAGCCGCTCGCGGGTGACAACGGCTCCGGCATGCACGCCCACATGTCCCTGTGGAAGGACGGCAAGCCGCTTTTCTACGATGAGGCAGGCTACGGTGGCCTTTCCGATATCGCGCGCTACTACATCGGCGGCATCCTCCACCACGCACCGGCAGTTCTGGCGTTTACCAACCCAACTCTGAACTCCTACCACCGCCTGGTTCCGGGCTTTGAGGCCCCGATTAACCTGGTCTACTCCCAGCGCAACCGCTCCGCGGCAATCCGCATTCCGATCACCGGCTCCAACCCGAAGGCAAAGCGCATCGAGTTCCGCGCTCCGGACCCATCAGGTAACCCGTACTTCGGTTTCGCTGCGATGATGATGGCTGGCCTCGATGGCATCAAGAACCGCATCGAGCCACACGCTCCGGTAGATAAGGACCTCTACGAGCTGCCACCGGCAGAGCAGGCTTCCATCCCGCAGGCACCAACCAGCCTTGAGGCTTCCCTGCGCGCCCTGGAGGAAGACAACGAGTTCCTGACCGAAGGCGATGTCTTCACCGAGGACCTCATCGAGACCTACCTGCAGTACAAGAACGAAAAGGAAATCGCTCCTTCCCGCCTGCGCCCAACCCCGCAGGAGTTTGAGATGTACTACGACTGCTAGTTTTTGGGGGTTGTCCCTGGCCTGCGTGTTTGTGTTTCCGCAGGTCAAGAGTGTGCCACTCTCGCCACCTATGCCGCCGTTGCCATGGTTGTCGGACTGCTTGCGGGATCTTTGCGGGATCCTGTCCGCTCGACATGCGGACTTCCCTAGCCTGTTTTAGAGTCATGAGTGCCTGTTGAGCGCAGCTCCGGGCCGAAGCCCTGCCGCCCCTGAGGTGGTGGGGTTTTCCTTTGTCATAAGCAATGTTTGCAACCCGGGTTGACACTGCAACCGGGGTGACATATAATGGGGTTGTAAGCAAGAAAAGGAGCAAAAAAAATGACCTACACCATCACCCACCGCCAGGGCACCTACTACGGAGAAGCCGACATGATGGACATCATCGAAGCCCACACCGAAGATGGTCAGCTTGCCGCCGAGCTTTACATCACCCTCACCCACCGCATGATCGCCAACATCGAAACTGAACCGGAATTCCAGCGCGAGGGTCTGGCCACCGCACTTGTCCAGTACGCAGTAGACAACAATATCGAGGTCTACCACGCACCGGCCGAATTCCGCACCGAAGAGGGCGACGCTTTCGCCCAGGCCTGCGACATCATCGACGAGCTGGAAATGGATGACGAGCTTGCCGCCGAGTACGGCTACGAAATCGCAGCCTAACCCCACCACCACAGAAAGGAACACCCACAATGACCACCCAGACCTTTACCCTCCGAGATGTAGCCATCGCCGCCCACACTAAGCATGGGATGGACACCACGGCCGCTGAAACCATCGCCCGCACCTACCTTGACCAGATGGACGCTGAAGATGGCATTGAGCGCGATGAGGACGAGCTCACCGCAGATGATTTCGATTTCCTCCTTGGTGCTATCGATTCCGCACGCCGCGCTGGGGACCTCGGACTGCATGAGCTAGACACTGTGACCGAGGCAGCGCAGGACATGGAGGATAAAGCCCAGGCGTTAGAGCACGCCCGCGCAGAGCGTGACGCCGCTATCCGCGCCGCCGTGCACGCTGGGGCACGCATTCAGGATGTGGCCACCGCTGCGGGTATCTCCCGCCAAGCGGTAGACAAGATTATCCGCGCATGAAACCCGGCGACAGGGATGGGTATGGCCGGTACGGCTACCTCGATGGTGATGATGAGCGCATCATCTGCCATGAGTGCGGGGGGCTGTACCGGGCACTAGCCCCGCACCTGATTAAAGCCCACGACATGACCGCAGCAGAGTACAAACAAGCGCACGGTTTGCCACGCGGCATGGGATTAGTAGCCCCTGCGACGCGGCGCGCCAAGTCACGCCAAGCCCTAAGCCATGTGGGTACACCGGAGTGGGATCGGATGGTAGAAAAGCGCGACCCCACAGCCGCGTCACACGCCCGCACAGAAGAGTCTTTCGTCCCCCGTGGTGTAGTTGCTGAGCAGAAAGCAGCGACGGCGCGGGCAAATATCAAAGGCGCGAAAAAGCCTGTCACCCGCCGCTGCGTAATATGCGGAAAGCTGCTTACTGAGGTGCGCGGGCGCGCCACATGTAGCGACCGGTGCTACCGCATTCAGCTGTATGAGCGGACCGCGAAGCCAGGCGCGAGAGCGTGGATGGAGCGCCGAGACGCGGGCGAATCACTATCGGAGATAGGACGTAGCGCGGGCGTATCTCATGTGGCGGTGCGGGTGCGGATTAAAAGATTCCGGGCTTATCTCAAGCTGTGCGCAGAGCTTGGGCGCACACCTATAGAGTAAAACGCAGAAAAGGACCCCCACCACAAAGGGTGAGGGTCAATAGCTGTTTCGCTTACTTTTGTGCCGTCTCCGGGTACTTTTCTTTAACCCACTCCGGGTAACTCATGAACGGCGGGGGCGGGAGTGTTAGCCCCTTATCTACCGCCCAGAATTCCAGGCCGCGCCACAATCCAGTAACCCACAGTTGGTACTCATGGTGCCTTGATTCTTTCGTGCGTAGATCTGCTACTTCCCTATCGAGTCGTCGGATCGTCTTTTCCATGCGGTCTAGGCGCCGGGCGTCGCTAGCTTCATCCGCAGCGATCGCTTCCTCTTTATGGCGCCGCATAGCGAGGGCCGCCTTGCCAAAGATCCCGCCATAATCCGCAGCTGCTTTAGATAGCAGACCGGAGGCCACCGCGAGAATAATGGCGACGGTGAGGAGGAATCCGCCAGGGGTTTTTGTATTGGAGAGAAAATCAAGAATCTCCGTTGGTGTCACGCGTGACCTCCCGATTCTTTATCACAGCGATACGGATCGTCAGCGACCAAGCAATAACCGCCCACATGAAAGCGGTAGCAAGATAGCCGGTGAAGAATCGCCAATCATCAATAGGCCCCTGCACGTACACGTCATCAAAGACCATCACAGCGAACGCGCCGTAAATAGCGGCTGCGAGGATGGCCCCGGCGCGAACAACCCGCGGGCACTGCCTTAGCAGCCCGGCAGCAACGATAAGGGCGGCGATAATACAGGCCGCGCCCCAAACCAGGCTTGGGCTAGCTTCCGAGATTCGGAATGCCCCGACCCCCTGCTGTGGGTTGCCGAGCACGTAGTCCAGGCCGCGTGAAAACAGCTGGAATGTCAGCGCGCCAATGAGAAGTTGAAGTGTGCGAGTCATCATGCCTCGTTGGTGGTGGGGCCGCTATACACGGGCAGAGTTGGGGCTTGCGGGGCGGCTTGCTGTTCCCGATACTCTGCTTGTGCTGCGAGGCGCGGCGCCATGCTCGGGGTGACACCATCCACCGTGAGGCGGTTAACCAGGGCCGTAATAAAGTAACCGATCGCACCAGCCGCAAAGATCGTCCACGCTGGGGCGTCTGCGAGCATGACCGGCAGCGCGCCAGCGACCCACGCTAAAGCCTGTAGAGCGAGCATGATGGAGCCCTTGTAGCGTAGCCACCACGGCTGCTCCTTAAGCTCCGTGGCTACCGCGTCCGCGATGCGCTCCGAGACGCTGTTAATCACTGCTTGGTTGTAGTGGCGTGCCATTACTTCCTCTTTTCCTTGAGTTCATCCACATCGGCTTGAATCTGTGCGAGCTGCTGGCGGATAGCCGCAACCGCGTCGACCAAAGTTAGATTCTGCCCCTGCTGGTTCTGCCCTAGCTGGCTCCAACCCTTACCTCCAGGGCCGCGAAGTTGCGTCCAAATCTCCTGCAAGGCGTTAATCTGCGGCCCTAGGTAGCCGCTAATCCAGTCGGTGAAAAACTTTGTAGTAAGCATGTCTCCTGCTTCCTCATGTTGTGCTGCTTTTACTGGCGCGGCGTACGCGTATCCTTTTGGTGGGATTAGGCTTGCCAGTTGCTCGTGGCTAATCCAATAGCCGTATGGGCTGAACCCGCTGTCTGCTACCCAGTAGCGGCGCCCGCCGCCGTCTTCGCCGTAGCCCATGATTGCGATGTAGTGGTAGACGGTGCCGCCGCCGTAGGCGGGGCTAATGGTGGATGGTGCTACCGCACGCGGGTAATTCGACGGTGGGGCGACGATGTTCGCTACGACGCCGTGCCCGCCGTTGATTGAGCCGATGATGTCTTCCCACAGCTGCTGCTTTTGCGCTGCGCTTGGTGGATCGTTAGGCATTTCGCGCACCTTGTATCCCGCGCCCGGCATGTACTTATTGAGTAACGGGGCAATGAGCCCGATCCAGTCAGTGCCGCCAGTATCCGTTCCCAGTTGTGCGCCGAGGTCGCTCTCCGTAATAAGCTTTCCGGTCTTAGAGCGGATGACGGTCTGGGATGACGCGGGTCCACAATTATAGAAAGTGTCCTGGCGTACCTGGTCGCGTGGGTAATTGAGTACTTTCTCCACGGTTGGTTTACCTCCATCGGGTAGTAGGCGTGCCCCGAATGTCAGGGCGCGGTTGTAGCGGGCGCGGCGATCCGCCAAGCCGTTGAGGCCGCCGTTGATTGCTCGTGTTGCTCCCTCTAGGTCGCCCGCGTCGGCCAGGGCGTTGAGTTGCGGGCGCGCCGCCGTCCAGTAGTAGGTGGCGGCAAGGAATCCCCAGTGCGGTTCTTCTAGACGCTCCGGGTGGGCCTCGAAGTCGATGTCTGTGAGCCCGCGTGATTGTGCCCAGCGAGTGAAAGCACGGTAATTACTGCGGCCGGTCAGCTGAATAGGGCCACGGCCAGCAAATTTCACCCCGTCGCCGCGATACACGTTGCCGAGGTCGCTGCGCCCCTCGTATTCCGCGCCGCTAGCAATCTCCCGCATGTAGAGCAGACCTACAGACTCATGGCCAAGCTGTGCGCACCACATGGCTGCACGCTTCACAGTGGTAATCCCAGCTTCGCGCATGGCGGTATTAAACCCGTCGATTAGCCGCGTGTAACCGCCGTCAGGCAGTCCCCCGCCCATTACTTCACGTAATGTTTGAGCGTCCATACTTCCCTCCAATCTGGGCATGAAATTAGCCCCATGACCAGTGCGGTCAGAGGGCTAATAGTTAGTTCTTAATCGGGTCGAAAAGATCCGGCGTCTTATCCGGCGGGTAGGCCTCAAGAGCGGCGTGTCCGTACCGGGCGCGGTAGGTCCTGCCTTCGTACTCGTAGACCAGGCCGTGGATGATGAATATTCCAGGCTGCCAAGTGGTCATGGCTATGCCTTGCTGAAAAGCGACGGCGCTACATCAGGAGCCCAGTGAGCAGCGAGGGTATGCGGCTGCAAAACCTTGTAGGGCTGTCCGTTGCAGGTGACATAGTCACCAACTGCAACCTGAATACCTGGAGTAAACGGCCACGGGTTACCCCGCTCCCCCTGCTCAATAACCTCACCAGCATCATCAACCTTGGGAGCAGGCGGGATTACCTCAATAGTGACATCACGCCAGATATTGGGGTAAACACCTTCACCGCCCGGCTCCCACGTGTTGAGCTTGCCTGCCGTATTCTCCCAGTACTTGTCATGGTGTTTTACGACGGTGTCCGGCAGGTACGCCTTGAGCAGGTCGACGCCGGGATTCTCCCACTCTTCAACCCTGCCGATATCTTCCTTGGCCTGGGCAAGCGTTACAACAGGACGCACCAGCTCCGGCGCGGATTCTGCAAGCCCTGCCACGACCTCTGCCTTAGCTTGTTCCTTGGCTACGCGTGCTGGACGCTCACGGCGTTCACGCGATATTGCTGTTTGAGCGTCCAAGAGTAGCTCGTCTGGGATATCGGCCAAGTTGGCCACCCAGGTATCAAAATTAAAATCAGCCATTGCTGGCTCCTTTCGAAAAGAAAACCACCCGGCTTAGGTAGCTAGGTGGACATTGGATAAATATGTAGCGATGCAGTCGAAGTTGACTGCGCTCCGGCGTTGGGGCGCGGTGTAGTCGTGATTTCGAGCGTCCCCTTCCCGTTGGCCTGGATGATTAGCGGCTTCGAGTTTCGTGGCGTACCCGTAGGCTCGGCAGGGATTTGGCAAATCTTTATCACTGCTGTTCCTTGCCCTCCGGGCTGCCACCACACTTCTGCGGACTCCGGCCCTGTATAAGCCAGCTGTATCTGATATGCCCCAGCCGGTAGAGTGTAAAACTCCCCAGTCGAACGCTGCCCCGCTTCGGGCACCATGTAGGAACCTGCGCCCATTTTGAAGCGAATTGCGTACGGCAGAATCGAATCAAACTCAATTGGTGCGGTCATCTAGACCACCGCCTTGGCTAAGTACCGGGCAAAGTCGTGACGATTTCCAAGCCGACATTTTGCTCGAGGTGCGTTTCCCCGGAAGTCTGGTAGACCCAGAGAACACCCCCCCCTGCTTCGCGCGGCTACTTTAAAAACCCCGGACTTCTGAAATGTACCAACCCTTACTTGAGCAGAATTCTTATCGTTAGCGAAGTTAACGATCAGAGGGGATTCTGCTGGTGTAGAAACGCTTACAGTCGATACTCCAGATGGAACGGGAACATATTTATCTGGACGGCCAGAAAAAATAAGATCCCCGACAGAACTGCGCACCGGCGCAACAAACGATTTGGGAAGCACCTCATCGAAAACATTTAACGGTGTAGTCATCTTTCATCCTCCTTTACGGATAATTTTCTGACGAGAACTGGACACCTCTCGGCGTGCAAACCTGGGTCGGGATACCCCATTTACTGCCACGTATTCTTCGTGACAAAAACCATCGCGGCAGCAACATCACCAACAGGAATAGTGAAATTCACAAACTTGTAAGAACCAGACGCGCACACTGGCGCATACCAATCAGACCTATCCAAGGATCTGCGCTCTGACCAGGAGCCTGGCGGGATACTTCCCGCATTCACAGATCCATTCGAATAAATAATTAGGCGATACACCCACCCATCAAATGCACTATCGGCATAAAAGGTCATGGTCCTGTTTATCCCTGGCATTTGAAAAGCGATCTGATGATCAACAGACCGCTTGCGCTCTTCACGCAGCGCGAAGACAATTCCTGTGGCGAAACGTTGAATTTTCAGCAGCATCGAAGCCTGAAGAGCATCAATAGATTTTTGGGTATTTTGATAATCAAGCTGAGCTTTCTGCGCATTCACAGCCGTGGCCTTTGCATCATTCGCTGCCTGAGTTGACGCCGCCTGAGCTTTAGACAAAGCCTCTAACGAGTCTGTTGCTGCATCCACTGCGATATTGGTCTGAGTAATCGCGTTGGCGTTCTCCTGCGCTGCTTGGCCTGCCGACATTGCTGCGGCTGCTGCTTGCGAGGACGCCGCGGCCACAGCACGAATTGCCTGGATCAGCAGGCGCTGTGCCTGTTCAAGCAGATCAATTTGCTCCTGGAGCTTACGGTCAGCCTCCGCAAGCTTCTTATCAGCCTCTGCAAGCTTGCCAATTGCTTGCGCATTCAGATCCGCTGCACGCAAAGCCTCCGAAGCGGCTTGAGACGCCTGCATGGCAGCCGCGCTAGCCTGCGCCGCAGCCATCGCCGCATAGCGGATAGCCTCACCATGAATCTCAAGAATCTCACCATGCGCCGTAAGAATCTCATCATGGGCCGAAAGAACCTGCTGGTGCTTAGCTGCAATATCCAGCAAGACATCCGAGAGAGACTTTCCTGACCCATCAACATCGGACAACATCGCACGCGCAGCAGCAAGAGAATCTGCTGCTTGCTGCTGCAATGGTGCAAGCTCATCAAGACGAGCCTGCGCCTGGTCGACCAGCTCCTGCGACTTAGCCGCATCCTGCGCCGCGGCGCCGGCAGACTTCTGCGCCGCCACCATGTACTGCTCGCCCCTAGCTACAGCCGCCGCCGCATCCTGCGCAGCCTTCGCAGCCTCGCCAGACAAACGAACAACCTCCGCATGCGCGGCCACAACATCATCACGAAGCGGATCCAATTCATCCAAAATAATCTCCGCCTGCTGCGCATACTCCAACGCCAACGCAGCCGAAGCCTGCGCCTGCGACCCCTGAGCCGCCGCCGCACCCGTAAACTGACGCACGAGCTCAAGAATCTTATTCGACGCATCCACCGCATCACGCGCCTGCTGAATACTCGAATCAAGATCCAACCCCTCAACCAACGCCGCGGTAGCTTCAGCCGTAGCTTTCGCGTCATCCGCTGTTGATTTTGCTGTCGTAGCGGTCTCTACAGCCTTAGATGCAGTCTCAGCCAAGCCAGCCAGGTCACGGCGAGAATCAACCACGGCCCGGCGCACGACGTCGTTTTCTGCCAGGCGCGCCTCATCATCAGAGACCAACTGGCCGCCTACGTGAATACGCCAATCAACAATCGAATGATCAGAAACAATCGGCTCAATACGCGTTACTGGCAGCGGGACAACACGCCCCCAAATCTCCACATCGGCAATATCACCCACATCGAAGTGCTCGAATGGTACCCACGGGCCAAGGCCAGCAAGGCTGATATCCGACTCCAAGAAGAAGTCGCCCTGCACGCGACTAGCCGCCTCAAGCAAGGTAGTATCCACGTCAGAGGCTGCGGCCCAGGTGTCGTCGTTCGACTCGCCAATAGAACGCACGCTCACGTCTGCGCGCACGAACCGGCGAGCAAACCCACCCACACGCTTACCAGCAGGTGCCAATTGCGCTACGTAGCCTAGCTCATTTCCCGGCGCCGAAAGCTTATAAACATCGTCGATATTGACGCCGTCTGGCACGGTCAGGGAATACTTACCGAAAGCAGAAGAGGCCACAGAATGCAGCACCGTCACCGACGCGGCATCAGCCACAAAATAAGGCCTACGCATTCTTAACCTCCTTCACCGTGAGCACGACCATCGCATGCGGGAATGAGCGATAAGCCAACGTGCGCTTCGATTCCCCCACTGACGGGCTAATATCAACCTGCTCCGGCGTCATCGTCGACGTTGCCTGATTCCAACAACGAATAGGCTTATCGCCCGGCCACCACATCTTCGCTCCAAGAATCACACCGGCATTCTTCGCCTGCGCTGCGACCGTATCCCACAGGGTGCCGTCCCGCGCTTCCAGAGAAATCACCGGAGAAGAATCAACCTCCGGCACCTCAACAACATGGAACGGGTCATCAACCCACCGTGTGCCGTCCGGATCGGCCTGCGTCATCATCATCGCATCCAGAGACTCCTGCGCCAGGCGGCGAATAACAAACCCCGCCTTCCCCTCCTTGAACGTGAACATGGATTGGCCTGCGAGCTCTACACGCGCCATCTTCCACGCACGCGAATACTTCAAACCGGACTCATCCGACGTCTTCTCATAGGGTCTTGCGGCCCACCACGCGGCAGGCCACGACACCGCAAACACCGTATTCCACACATCCGCAGCATTAAGCGCGGGGATAGTCAAGGTCTGCGGTACACCGTCGTTATCGGGGTCTTCCGCGTTCGGGTTTACCACTAGGCCGCCGCGGCGGATGATCTCTCCATCATGGCCGCGCCATGCCGCTAGTAGGGTGAAATCTTCGGCATCGTCGATGCTAACCCGGCCGCTGGCATCAATATGGTCGAGGGCATCACCAATCAGCTTTTGGTAGGCGGGGTGAAGCTCACCAGATGGGGTGACCGCCGGCATCTTAAATTCAATATCGGAGGCTTCCATCCACTGCTCCGGGGCGGCAAGCCCATCCCCCAACGGCTCCGACAAAGTCATTAGCGGCTCGCCGTCGGCGTTACCGAGCCCGTACCAGCGTCCGCGCTCGTCAATCGTGCGGTTTACGTGCTTTCGCCAAGCTTGCCAATCGACCATGCTCACACTCCCCAAAGTTTTAGTTATAAAAAAGGGCGAGGTGGGCTAACCTCGCGTTGTTTTAAGCCCAAAAGACCCCTACACAAGTAAGGGCCCATTTTCGTCACTTTGACTATATTCCGGCGCTACGCCCACGGGTCAGCAACCTGCAGAACCCACTCAAGACGAGCACCAGCAGGCAACACCCACGTACCAGACTGCCCAGGCTCCACGCCCTCAGGGAAAGCCCCCTCAAGCATCAACCCCTCCGGCGACATATCCACCGTCGAAGCACCAGCCGGCAGACTAAACGACGCGCCACTCGGGCACGTCACCTTCCCACCTGCAGCCGCCACAATCTTCGGGAAGACTGCCACGTCACCAGAATTAGTGACCGTCACCGTACCAGTGCCGTACTGCACAGAAGTCCTAAACAGCCCCTCTGCGCTAAACACCGGCACCGACAAGGGAACCATCGTGCGCCGCCGCGCATCCACAGACACACCCGGCAAAACACCAGCCGTCACATCCAAAAACAGTGGCGAGAGCGGATGATCCGCCTCCACCTTAAAAGTAGAAACGCCACGCCATCCCTGACGAAACTCGCGGTACACGCGCTCCAGCTCTTCCCCAGTATCCGCATGAAGATAGAACGGAATTTCAACCTCAATCGGGCCGTAATTCCGCCTACCAGCAATCACACCGGGGCGCCCCGGGCGTGCCAAATCTGAATGCGACACTTGGCCGCGCAGCTCAACCAGTGCGCCTTCCCCAGAAAGCACCGGGGATTGGGACTCCGTACCAGTCAACAGGTACGTCTTACCCGTGGAGGAAATCAGCTCAACGCGAAGCATTAAATCACCTCCCCACGCTTAGTACTAGCAACCAGCGACGCCGGACGAACCACACGAACACGCGTCGACGTACCCGCCGTAGCCTCAGCCAGTAGCTTGTCGACTTGGTCTGCGGTGTACATCTTCTCACCATCCATATAGATAGTGACCTCACGGCGAATCTGCTCACGAACACCAGCGTTGGCGTACTTCGGGTCAAGCTTCCACGAAACCCCAAGCTCCTCCGCAGCCTTCTCATTCGCCTCAGCCGAACGAAGATAATCACCGCGCAGCTTCTCATTACCATCAGCCCACGCCTGAGCCTTCTCACCAAGACCCTTGATGGCATACTCAAGACCCTTAATCGTCTCCTCAAGCGGCGTGACCTTCTCATACAGGTCGATCTCTGCGCGCAGGTCTTCAACCTTGCGCTCCATCTCCCGCTTATCGTCACGGATCTCGTAGACCGGCTTCAAAGACTCATTGATCTTTAACGCCGTCTCCGCAGCGACCAGCTCCGGCATCTGCGACCGCAGCACCGACATCGGGTCGCCGCCACGGTACGAGGCCTGCGCCATTAGCTTCAACGTGCGGTCGAGGTTGGCCTGGTTGACAACAACGCCGGTTTCCTTGACCACCGCATCCAAAGCGGCTTGCAAGGAATCCATCTGCGCCATCTGGCCACGGTACTCATTAGCCCAATTACCCTTCGCGCCGAGCTTATACCCCCAGCGGCCAAGCGTATTGGAATCCATCTTTCCCTTAAGCTCAGCCAGCTCAGCCATGAGCTTCGCCACCTGCGCAGTACCGGTAGCGTCCTCTAGGTCAACACCGGCAACCTTGGCAGACATTCGCAGCAGGCGCTCCTGTGTGGTCAGCAAATCCTGCTGATTACGCAGATTTTCCCGCGTCGCCTCAGCCAGCTTCGCCTCAGCATTGATGTAATCAACCCTGGCCTGCAGCTCACCCTTCAGCGCTTCAGCACGCGCCTTCTCATACTCAAAAAGAGCAGAGATAGCCGCATCCGACCACCGCTCCAGCACGCCCTGGGACTGCAACGCCTGGAACGCCATGTAGGTATCCCAGTCCTCATGCAACCCCATGAGCTTCAACTGCGCGGCAACCGCACCCTTACGAACCTCCTCGTCGAGCTTCAGCCGGGCTTCAGCCACCTTGAGATGGCCCTCAGCCTCTGCCACGAGGCGGTCCTGCGCAGCAACCTTCAGATTAAACTCCGCGGTGCGCTGCGCCATAAGGCCACGAACAATCGACTGCTGTAGCTCCGCAATGTTGGTCTGCATGTCATGGATAATCTTCGCGTAGTCAGCAATGACCGACAGGCCATCAGCCAAGGCCTTGTATGCCTCAATCCGAGCCTTGCGAATTTTCTCAATGATTCCCTTAATGAAATCAACGATCTTCTTCACAATGGTGATAGCTACCTTCAAGGCATCCATCACCATGCCAAGCGTCAAACCAGCAGGCCCAGCCATGCCAGCAACCTGCGACAAAGCGCCGGTAACACCAGCCAGACCGGCCTGAACCGCCCCAGCAGGGGCACCCATACCAATCAGCTGATTAGCCAAACCGTGCGCCTGACCAGACAAACCCTGCATAGAGTCATGCGAAACAAGCACGATGTTGTCCAAATCCTGTGCCTGTGCCTTACGTTCAGCCGCTAGTTCAGACTCCGCCTTCTTCACATTCTCATTAGCTTTCTTCACCTCCTCGGCGTGCTTTTTCGCATTCTCTTCAGAATGCTCATCAATATCCTCACGAACTCGCTTGAGTTTCTCCTCGGCATCCGCGACCTTATCGGCAGCGGCGGCACGCTTCTCATCCGAGTCCGCTTCAGCTTGCTTAGCCTTAGCCTCGTCTACGGCCTTTTGCGCGTCATCGAGCTTGCGCTTATCTTCCTTAGACATGCCATCAGGACCAGACATGAGCTCAGACGCAGCTTTTCGCGCCTCCTCAAGCGCCTTTTCCTTCTCGGCAAGCGCCTCAACATGCCCAATAGCACGCTCACGCGAATCCCACAGTGCCTTCTCCCCATCCAAAATAGAGGAAATGACCTCATCACCCGGCAGGTCAAACCCTAGGTCAAGCATCTTACGGATTCCCGACCGCAGGTTAATCCCCTCAATCGACTCAGGGTCTGCAACCTTCGCCAGCGAGGCCTGCATGCTATCGAGGCGCTTGGCCACCATGTCAGTATGGCCCCGCAGCGCGGGCACCAGGTCACCAACAGCACGCGCCAATTCACCCAGCGAGCGCATACCAGAGTTCTTCAGAATGAACTCGTCTTCGCCGGAGTGGTTGAACGCCGCCACACCATGCGGCAGGATGCCGCCGGTGTCGTACAGGCCGAGCTTCTTACCGGCCCACTCAGTAGCAGACTTGCCAGCAGATTTAATGATGTCGCCAACCTCGGACGCCGCCTCATAGACAGTGCTTAGACCATCGCCGAGCGCATCCACGCCAGCCTTAATACCCTTCGGGAAGACTTCCTTGCCGGCGCGGTACACGCCGCGAGGAATTTCCTTCCACGCAGGTGGGCCAGATGGAAGCATCGACTCAATCGGGTTGAGGATGCGATTCATCGCGCCCTTAGCCTTGTCGAGGATGAAATTCTTCATCTGCTCCGGCGACGGCCCGCCACTGCCCTTGCCGACGACGAATGCGCCGCCAGGGCCAATAGGCAGGTGGTAATGCGTAGTGAAGTACGAATCGTTAGCGCCAACAGCGCCAGGGCCGTACTTCACCATGGATGGTGAACCGCCGGACTCGACGTTGACCGCGCCAATACGCGACGTCGCGCCCAGGGTACCGGCAGTGTGGCCACCGGCAGCGCCACCGTTTGTCACGCCAATGGAAAATGTATGCGCCTTAAGACCGGCGACGAAACCCTGCGGGCCGGATGGGTGCTGCGTGTTGCCGCCACCGTTAAACGCCATGGTGGCCCACTGACGTGCACCATTACCGCCGCCAATCACATCCGCAATACCGGACATAAAGCCGGAGCAGTCAGTGCCGCCAGCACCGTCAGCAGACCCGCCTAGAACATATGGGCGGCCACTGCGGGACTTCGCCCACTTGTGGGCACGCTCCAGCTGCAGCTCCCACATCGGGCGAACCTCGCCACCATCCTTAAACGCCGGGAACAACGACGGCGCGGCTCCAAGCAGGTCACCCTTCTTGTTATCCACATGCTTCGGCAACAATGTCAGGTCATTGCCGTCAAAGCTAAACGCCTGCCCATTTTGGATAGCTTCACGCATGGCGTAAACAGCCTGCTGGCCACCAGCTTTAAGCACGTCCTTGGCAGTCCATACGTGCTCGCCATTCGACAGCCACGCAGGAATATCGTCCGAAGTGCCAGAACCGGGGCCACGGATAGCGCCACCAGTAGCATAACCGCCGATGGGTGATAGCTTCGTAGCCGTCTTCGGCTTTAGCGGCAGGAACGAACCGATGGTATCCCACGCCTTGGCAATACCACCGTTGTACACGGTATTGATCATGAAGTTGATCGGTGCGGCAAGCGCGGACTTCAACCCATTCCATACCGTCTTAATACCCTC
The DNA here is from genome assembly GCF_001836185.1 of Corynebacterium sp. HMSC036D03. NCBI lineage: Bacteria > Bacillati > Actinomycetota > Actinomycetes > Mycobacteriales > Corynebacteriaceae > Corynebacterium > Corynebacterium sp. HMSC036D03. The sequence continues at coordinate 15,556 of NZ_KV827717.1, read as the reverse complement.
AACAACGGTGCCGAAGAATCCCTTCAGGCGGTCGAGAGTACCACGGAACGGCGTAAACACATTGCCATCAATCCACTGATACGTGGCGTGCATCGTGCCCTTGAGCCAATTCCACTTGTCACTAATCCAGCCTAGTACTGGGGACACAACCGAGTTCCAGAGGCTCTGCAGGCCAGACATGAACGGCTGGATCGCGTTTTGGTCAATCCACGCCCAGGCCGCGGAAACAACATCCTTAAGCCAATTCCACTTATCACCAATCCAGCCAATAACCGACTGAACAATATTCCATAGATTATGGAACGCGTCAATATAAGGCTGGATGACATTGTCTCGAATCCAATCCCAGGCAAAGGAAATGGCATCCTTCATGGCGTTCCAACCGTCGGAAATCCACTGCAGAACCTGCTGGATTGCAGGCCACAGGACATCCGTCGCGAAATCGGAAAGCGCCTGCCACACCGGCTGAATGACGTTCTCCCACGCCCAAGAAATGCCAGCAGACAGAGCCTTCCAGTAGATAAGCAGTGGTGCGAGAATAACCGTGCCGATCACCCCAAGAGTGACCTTAGCGATCTGCCAGATTCCGTTGAAAACCGGCTGGAACACGTTCTCCCACGCCCACTGAGCTGCACTAACCAGCATGTCCCAGCCAGTTTGTATACCAGACCAAACGGTCTGCAACGCGGGCAACAAAGTATCCGTAGCGAACGTCATCAAAGGCGCAAGCACATTATCGTGAATCCACGCCCAACCAGCCGACAGCTTCTCGACTACCCAGTCCCAGCCATCGCCCAAAGCCTGCGTGAACTTCTCCCACAGCTCACGGCCCGTCTCGGTCTTAGTGAAAAACCACACAAGACCAGCTACTAGAGCAGCAATCGCCGTTACAACAATGCCGATAACGTTGGCCTTCATCGCAAGGTTCATGCCTTCCTGGGCAGCCTTGGCGAGCTTAAGCGCCGTGGTCACGGCCGTCATGCCAAGTGCCCACGCTTTCCACAAACCGATCGCAGTACCTACCGCTACAAGCAGCGGCACCAAGTAATCCTTATTCTTAAGTATCCATTCACCAAGCGAGGTGAGCTTACCGACAACGTCCTCAAGCACCGGTCCGAGTTGCTCCGCAAAAGACGCCGCCAGCGGCATGACCTTATCAATCACTAGCTGCATCGCAGGAGCAATAGAATCAAAAATCTTAGACGCCACCGGCTCCAAAGCAGCCAGCGCATTCAGCTTGAATTGGTCCCACTTCTCCGAGAAACTGGCTGTTTCCTCTGCAACACCATTAATCGTGTCAGATGTTGCACCAGTCGCCGCCATGAAATCATCAACTGACATCGTGCCGGTCTTGACAGCGTCCACAAATTGCGCAGCGCCACGAGTACCGAAAATATTCGACGCCATATCAATAGCGCCTGCTTCGTCACCCGCGTTAATAAGCTCCTCGATACTGCCAATCGTCTCTTTCAGCGCCTCCGGCGCATCACGCCCCTCAGATGAAAATTCTGCCAAGGCGCGCTGCATCGACTGCAACGTCTTATCTGCATCGAGACCAGCTTTATCCATCTGGCCTACCAAGGCAGCAGAATCGGCCATATCGAAGCCAAAGCCACGCAACGACGGGCCAGCCTTCACCGCGGAGTTCGCAAGCTCAGACACCGACAAGCCAGTCGCCTGCGACACCTGGAACATTTTGTCCAGCATGCCAGGCATGTCCTTGGCCTCTACACCGAAGCCGTTCATAGCCTGCGATAGCGAGTTAATGTCAGCGTCGACGCCGAGCTCTTGCAGCTGCATCATCGACCGTGTCATATCCTCAAGCGGCTTACCTGTCAGCCCCAGGCGGGTATTCAGATCTGCAGCGGTTGAGCCAATGGCTTCGAAGTCCCCACCAACGCCCACAGACTCCTTCGCGACGTTCCGAATATTTTCTTTGAGCGCCTCGAATGCTTCACCTGTAGCACCGGTCCCGGCGCGCACCGTATCCCACGTGTTGTCGAAGGTTGTTCCGACCTTGACCAGACCTGCAAGCCCACCGGCCACAGCACCGGCCGCCACAGTCATGCCAGTCTTAAGCTTGGCACCAATATCGTGAAACGAGGTTCCAGCGTCGTCGGCTGCGGCTTTCGCTTTGTCCATTTCTTTACGAAGGCCGCCCATAACGCCCTTATGGCGGTCTTCCTCATCCTTTGCAGACTTCTGCGCGTCCTCGAGCTTGCCCATGGTGCGGGCGTAGTCCTCGGCCTGGTCTTTGGCTTTCTTCTGCGCGGCAACGGTGTCCTGCTCCGCCTTCTTCAGCTTCACATTCGCGTCTGCGACCTTGGCCTTAGCGTCCTCGAGCTTCGCAAGCTCATTAGTTCCAGAGTCGCCCTTGGCGAGAGCTTTCTGGTAGTCCTCCTCGGCGGCTTTTTGCTTCGCAATGGCAGCCTGCACCTTCTGGCGAGCGACCTCTTCCTTACCTGCAGCAGACTCTGCGGCCTTGCCAAGGTCATCGACTTTCTTCTTCGACGCCGCGGCCTGGCGCTCGAGAGACTTCACCATGTCATCGGCAGTCTTCTGCACCGCGCCCGAAGCCTTCTTCGATGCCGCCTCCGCAGGCTTCACAAGCCCCTTTTCGATACGCTGCGTGATCCCCTCAAACGTCGGGACGAACGGGACGGACACCCAGCCGAGTGCGTTGTCTGCCATTGTGAAGTTCTCCTTTTGATTTATCTAGCGGTCAAACCACGTGCTTGCATGCGCGCCATCGCCGCCTGCTTCTCCGCCGCCGATTCACGGTCCTTACGAGCCGTAAGAAGTGGGTGCTGCTGCCCGGTCAAAGCGCCGAAAATCCCGGCGAGAATGATCGACTCCGAAGTCAACGGGTCAAACTCCGATGACGTCTCCGCCCAGAACAAAGACTCTGGGCGCCGCCGTAGCCCCTCCATCAGCACCGCCAACCTGCGTGTCGACAACACGCCACGCGGCCAGTCCGCTAGGTCCAGGTGATAGAAGTGCTGCAGGTCGGCTTCCACGAGCTCGAGGCAATCCACGGCCCGCGCCAGAATCGACAAACGTTCACGGTTAATCCCAATCGCCGCAAGCCACGACTCCACCAGGCGGCGAGCATCACCGGCACGTGGGAACGCTAGCCCCCACGACATTTGCGATCGGGCGGTCATAAAGTTCGGGTCCAGCCCTTCGCCCCGCAGCAAGGCGATAGTCGACTCAAAGCCCGCCATGATGGGGTCGGTCACGCCCTCCATGTGGACGGTGCGACCAGACCCCAGACGAACATCAAACTTGACGGTGCGGGCCCCCGCGGCTTCAACCTCGAGGGGCAACACAGGCTAGTCCTCGTGGTCGATGGTGTTCTCCACCGCGCCCACAGCCTCGCCGTACGCCGTCGACACAGCCTCGTAGTCACGGACCTTGGCGCCGGCGTTCTTCAGCAGGAAACGTGACTTCGCGGTGAGTGCACCGGCAAGGAACGTGGCGTAGTTGCCGCGCTGGGCGTGGTCGAGGAGTTCAAAGTCGAGGTCCTGGGGGTACTTGATGGCTTCGAGGGTGACCTTGTTGCCGTTGGCAAGGGTCACGGGAAACTCGATGGTCTCCACGGTCGTGCCCTCCGGGGTGTTCGTGGTCTTTTCGTCGGTGTTGTTTTCGACGATTTCCACCTTGTTGCTAGTGGTCTTTCGTGTAGCCATGTGTGGTCCCTCCAATAGGTATGACAAGGTGGTCCCTAAAATTTAGAAGGCGCATTCTCCCCAGGGACCACCCGAAGACAGGAGAAAACGCCGAGTACTGGTGGCAGGAATCGAACCTGCAGCAGCCCGGAAAACTTGGATACTTATGGCCAGCGCTCTTCCAATGAGCTACACCAGCAGAAGGCCGGGGACGTCACCCCCCAGCAGGCTTAGAGACGAAAATCAACCGTTAGGAAACGGTGACGGTGGTAGAAGAACCGCCCTCGAGAGAACCACCATTGGCAGTAACCGCGGACGCACCATTGACGGTGTACGGACCGCCAGCAGCACCAGAAACAGTTACGTCAGCGGCACCTGCTGCACGGACAGCGGACTGAACGGCCGCTGCGGTGGCGTTGTACGCCAGGTCGGAGGTCGTGTGGCCGTCAACAGTGAGCGTGAACGTACCACCAGACAGACCAGACGGCAGGGTCACAGTCTTAGCCTCAGCAACCTCGGACGTCTCACCAGTCTCCGGGTTCTTAAACTCGATAAGGTCCACACCGTCGACGTCCTTAGCAACCTCATCAGTTGCCTTAACGTAGACGACGCCCTTGTCTCCACCCTGCGGGATGAAGGCGTCACCGGACTCAATCTTGGACTCGAGGTTATCGATGTCCTGGAAGATCTTCTTCTCAACCTTCACGACAGAATCCTCCGTAATCAGGTAGTAGTTCTCCTCGAACATGACCTCATCGTCACCATTGATGTAGTCAATATTGAGGGTGTGTGCGGTCGGGTCATTGCCCTGGTTACGGTCAGCGACCGTCAGGTTGGCCTTCTCGCGGGATACCTTGATCCCCATGATGCCGGACTGGAACTTGTGGACACGAGCCACGTGTGCCTGGGCGATCTCATTGGTGTGCTTGCGGTACAGCACGGAATCCTGGTTGACGGTGTCCGGCCATTCGATGTAGTCGAGGACCGGAGAGCCCGGAATGAGGTCAACGGAACCAGTGACGTCACCCGCGGTGTAGGACGTCGCAGACTGGCCGCCGGTCAGGTTCGTCTTATTGGAATCGACATTACGAGTCTCGTTCCAAGTGGAATCATTCGGCTCGAGGCCGGCAGAGTGCCAGCCAGGGCCGAACGTGCCGGTCTTAATGTCAATTGCGGGGTTGTCCCCGAAGTGCATGAGGACTTCCTTGTCCTCGAGGACTCGAACGTTAAGGCCCTCGGTACGCTTCTGCGCCATGATTAAATAACCTTTCGTGTTGTGCCGCAGCTGTAGGAGCATGTGGCGACGTACCCGCCCTTGAGACTGTCCGGGCCAACGATGACTCCGGTAGTGCGGGTTCTGGAAATGGAAAGGCCCAGACCACCAAGTGGACTGAGCAGAAACTCGTTAATGCTGCGCCCCACACGCCGCGCAATCGCAAACGTGGGAGCGTGGACACTTACCCGCACGAGCTGGCGGTCATGCCCGGTATCCCGGGCCTGTGGTGCCCCATCCGCAACTACGACAGCAGCCCCCTTGGTGGGGTTCCAGCCTTTCGGTAACGAGTGCTCACACACCGTCACTTCACTGGGTAGTGCACGTCGTAGCTGCGTGTATAGTTTTTGGGTCGGGTCCTGTGAGAAAAGGAACCCAGCAATCGAGTCCATCAGGCACCTCCCCCTTACGATCCCGGCCGGTTTAACTGCAAACCTGCCGCATGAATACCGTTCGTAATAGCCCCTAGCCTGGCTTCGAAAGCCACAGCGTAGGGGTGGTTAATGAGTAGGACGGCACGCTGTCGACCGTTACGCCCAGCGCCGACTTCGACGTTGAACACCTCAGTTTGCGAACCGTGCTTAAACCCTGCGGTATCCGGTGTCAACTCGCGCTTATCGGCGGGCCACGCGGCTTGGATTAGCTCAGAGACTTCCTCCGCCGCATCCTGCGCCTGGGCTGCGACCTCTGGCTGTGCCAGCATCTTGTCGAACGCGTCCTCGTTCCAGTGAAACGTCGGACGGTAGAACTTAGAGTCCGCCATCGTCGGATACCTCCGCAGCCGCCGCCGTGAACACAACCTTGGGACGGTGACGCGCCACAACAGGACGGCGCCCCACTGAATGATCGAAGCCTCGCGCCTGGACGATGAACACGCGACCACGAATATCCACCCGCGCGCCGTCTTCCACGACAGTGCCAGGCGGGGCGTACACAGTCAGCCGGTTCACGTCCGCCGTGAAATACCCATCGTCCGTGACCTCCGAATCACCGGCAGGACCAATGACACAGTGCTCAATGGTGGCGACAACCTCGTTGCCCAGCGGCTTACCGTACGGCGAGTACGTCGGCTCGCCCAGGACCGTGACGGTCTCACCATGCTGGTCTGGAAACATCAGCGAATCCTTTCCGGCCAGCATGCCGGCGGCGGGAACTTACCCCGCGCACCACCCGGCATACACAGCCCCAAATCCAGGCGTTGCTCCGGAGTCAACCGGACACCACCCCAGCCGACAGAATCAACATCGGCAAACGTGATGGAATCCGACTGTGGGCCAGTCGTGGAGCTTGCAGACCGCATGCCCACGTTCGGGCCAACCAGCACCGCGGCAGACACCATCTCGCGGACTACGCGTCGCACAACAGCGTCGAGCCAAGGCAAACGCGCTAGCTCCGCGTCTAGAGCGCGGCCACACCGCAGAAACTCAGTTTCGAGATACTCAAGTGCATCCGTAATAAGGGCTTCCATGCGGGGCTTCTCATCAGCTGCCAGCGGGCGTGGTAGACGAGCTTCAATCTCGGAAACCTTAATCTCCATGAGACGGCCTCCTTACTGCGTCGCCGCGATAATCTCCTGCTTCGACAAGCCCTTAACCACAACACCCAAGGATTCGGCGTACTTACGCCACGTATCCACCGGCGCCGTCTTAGCCGGACGCTTCACGTCCTCGGCAGGCTCATCGTCGACGGACTCATCATCTACCGTTTCCGCGGCGGGAGCCGGGGTGGGCTCGTCCACCGTCTCACCCACGAAGAAGCCCCGCGGCTCAAACTCCGCGAACACCTCATCCGTGACGTCCATCGTGAAGCCAGCTGGCCTAACCGGGTGACCCGGCAGGCGACAGCCCTTAGCCAAGGTCACGCGCACCATTAGGACATCAACCCCGTCATCTTCACAACCGACTTCGGGTTATCCACACCGAAGCCACGACGATGAACAGCGTCCGAACGAAACGCCATGTTCGCGCCACCCAGCTGAGAGTCGCCACGCTCGGAGTAGAAGTCCGTGACCTGGCGGTCCTCACGCTGCGCCATGAAACCGGAAATGCCCTCAACGCCGAGGTAAGCCTCGCCCTTCGGGACGGTGAAATCCTTGACAACCTGCAGGCCGCCGAACAGCAGCGGCTCCGCAGCGATACCAGTAAACAGCGGGTTCTCGTGGGCCATGTCGCCGATGTAGAGCTTCTGCACCTCCACGTTGCGCTTGAGCGCGGTAAGCGTCATCGGGTTGATCCACAGGACGTTCGGCTCATACTCAAAGTAGTTGCCGTTGACATCCTCTGCGCCCTGAATGAGCTCAATCGCGTCGAGCATGTCAGACGCCGGGTTGGAGCCGTCCTTGTTCCATGCGGTGGTCGCGGCGAACGTCTGCACCTTGGCGGCGGACAGCGCGGCGAGCGCGTCACGGCCGTCCTTGCGGCGCAGCGTGTTCTGGCGAGCAACCATCTCACGGCGAACAGCGTCGACGTCATTGTCGTTACGCTGCTCCCACGACACGCGGATACCGATACCGTTCTTCTCGAGCTTCAGAGTCTGCAGCTCACCACCGGACGGATCGGAGACCGGGATCTCGCCGAACTCGGCGACGTTCTGGACGTCATCCTCGAGGAAATTGGCCTGCGCATCGTAGTAGCCGACAACGTTGGACGCGGACGGGATGGTGCGGAAGAACAGGCGGTGTGCTTCTTCACCCTCGAAAGACTCGCGGAAGATTTCCGGAAGGATGGTGGGGTTGGCGAGCATTTCGTCAACCGTGAGACCGGACAGGCGGTCAAATGCAGAATTGATAGTGGTCATTTACGACCCCTCCTTATGTATTGGTTGACGATTAGCCGTTGGCAATCGGATCGAACAAGCGAGTCAGCACGCGGTCGCCCTCGCCATCCCAGATGGCAACGCCAACCTGGACGGTGCCGCTGGCGGCAACCTTGCCGTCCGCAGCGGCGAACACTGCAGAGCCCGCTTTGATGGTCTTTGCATCGCCGCCCTCGACCTGGAGCTTCACCGAGGCCGGGCCCATGTGGACCGCGATGTTCGTCGGCAGTGCGTTGTTCTTCGGGTCTGCCTTTTCAGTGACAGCACCGATAACTCCACCGGTGGCAGCCGCGTGCTTGACCTTGCCGTCTGCGATGGTGACCAGGCGGAACTTCTCGAGCTTAGTGCTGGCCGGGTAAGTGATCGGCCCCTGCACAAAAGTCGGGTTAGACATGTGTTTCTCCTTTAAGGGAATGTGGTTACTTGTGGGTGGCCCTGCGCTCTTCGGCGCGCTTGAACAGGTCATCAAGGGATGGCAGGCCAGGCTCGCCGTCGGCGGTGTCGTCGACGCCGTATCCGAGTTCGGCACGAGGCACCGTATCCTTCGGATTAGAGCCGTAAAGGTCGCGCGCGATCTGTGGATCACGCTTCATAGCCGCGATAGCCTTGCCACGCAGCGACGCGGAAATACGACCGTCCTTGACCCATGCGTCTACCTCGGAAACGAGCTTGGATTCCTTGTCTCGCTCCATGGCCTGCCAACCGAACTTCGCCGCAGCCTTAAGCTCGTTGTAGGTCTCACGGTCCAGGGACACGGCATCACCCGCGAGCTCGCCCGGGGTGCCCGGCGCGGCAGGTTCCGCCGATGTCGGCTCGCCCTCATCGTCGGCAGCTGCCTTGATGGTCACACCGGCGGTGAGCTCAGTCGGTTCGCCCTCACCCGACTGGACGGTGACGGTGAGTGCAAGCTGCTCTCCCGGCTCCGCGTTCGGCGCGGTCACCGTAATGACTCCAGTGTCCTCAGCGACCTCGGCAGCCCAACCCTCGGCAACCTCACCCAAGGCGAACGTCAGACCAGACGGAACCTCACCAACCGGCGTAATCGTTGCCTTACCCGTAGGCACGACCTGCGTGTCCTCCGGGTAAGAAATCTCAATCTCGGTGTTGACCTGAACGGTCTCATTAAAAAAGCCGGAGAGCTTCTTGCGAAGCTCGTCCGGCTCAACGCCCAATTCTTGGGCGAGATTCTGGATACTCATAGCATCCCCTTTCCGCCCAGCTAAGGGCGTTGTAGTTTCTTCGTCCCCGATTCCCGACCGGTGGACAGGACGCGGCGGAGCCGCAGCCCGGGTTTCAATCTCAGGAACACCACGACCCCCAGCGTGGCTAGCGAACCGCGACCGCCCCGAGGACATCACTGCGTGACGCTTCTCGGCACGCGCCGACTTCTCCAGCTCATCAACAGCATCAGCCAAACCAGCCTCCACGGCCTGCTCGGCGGTAAAGGTAGTGTCCTTCTTCATAAGCTCACGCCAATACGCAGGCTCCTGACCTGTCTTCTCGGCATAAATGGTGGCGAGGTTATCCGTAATCTGGTTCAGGTCTGCGGCCAGTTGGGCCATCTCCTCCGAATTGCCCATCCCCTGCGACCACGCACCATGAATAAGCAAACTCGAATTAGGCGACATGATAAGACGGTCCGCGCCACCAACAGCGATGAACGACGCCGCAGACGCGGCCATACCGTCCACGTACACCGTCACCACATCCGGGTATCGGCGTAGCGCATTAAGGATTGAGATTCCCGCGTAGACATCACCACCAAAGGAATCGACGCGGACAGTCACAGGACCATCCGCGCCATTTAGTTGGTTAACAATGTCTTTCGCTTGAACCTCAAACCCAATATCTCCGTAAATAAGAATCTCGTTCAAGGGCTACTCCTCCGGTCCTTCAACAGGGGCAACGTCAGTAGGAACCTCATCCTGGGAACTCAGCGTGACACCCATCTGCTCTTCAAGCTGTTGACGCTGCTTCTTCGACTCCAACGCATCCGATAGTTTCTGTTTCGGCGGCAGCGTGTACCGACGGCGCAGGTCTTCCTCCAGGTCCTTGTCTCCAAGAATCAGACCAGCATTCTTAAGCTGCGCAAGGTCGCCCGGCTGGATTTCCTTCTTCGACGCAATCGGGTCCAAGGTGATGCGCGGCATCAAACCGTCATGCTCCGGAAACGCCACACGCACCAAGTCCTCCACCACGTGCTGGGTGGCAACGTCAGCAATCCACTCGGCGGTAGTCTGCAAAGACTGGATAAACAGGTCAGACTGCGTTTCGGCCAGAGCGTAGGAGCCGCCCTTGCCCTCAAGGTTCAGGAAGTGCGCCAACACGCTCTTAGCAATCATGTTGTCGTGGTATGCAATAGCCTCACGCGGAGACATCAACTGGCCATTAACGCCAACCAGCGACAACTTCGCCTTAGCAGGAATCGCAGCACCCGATGATTTACCTGCACGGAATGACTCAACAACCTTTTGGCCATTCTTCAAATCACTATCCGCATCGAGTGCGAGCTCACTGCCCTCATACACAGGCACACCCATCGAATTACGGTCGATGGCGTTGAGCTCCATACGCAACAGCTCGTCGCGTAACTTCCAATGCTTATACGCCGGGCGAAGCACAGACTGCCCAATCCACTGGGACCCCACGTCATCAAAGACATAACCGACGAGGCGCGATACTGGAATCTCCACCGACTCCGCATTCTTCACACCAGCCGCAGCCCGCTGCTTAATTGACGCGAGCCCACCATCCGCAGCGACTTGAATGTCCGTAATAGTGCCAGGCCAGCGCGGCGCAAGCTTCACCAAATGGTCACGACCATCACGCCCCGGCGCATACACCTGCTCGAAGAACATGTGGCCGAACTGTAGGGCGCGCAGCGCGTCCTCGAGGTGCTTGTCCCACGACACACGCCCAGTACGCGCCGCCACCGGCTTGCCGGGATCCTCGCCCTTGACGTGCAAACGCAAGTCCTCGGCGACAAGCGCTACGACTTCCTCCGGCGCGCCATTCGGATCCAGATACCAGGTAGCGCGGCGAATTGGCAGCATAACAGCACGCAACACCGACTTCACCTGCGCATCCTCACGCCCCATCTTCGCAAACACACGAGACGACGCTGGGAAACGCAACGCCCAGTTATCCTCCGCCAAAGCAGTATTAGACACCGTGCGCGCAGCACCAACCTCACGCTTAACCAGTGGCTCCGTCATGACCACACCTCCTTAAAAATCAATACCCGAAGCACCAGACACCCCCAGCGAAGCAACAGCAGCAGCCGAACCAACAAACCGCTTCTTCGACTTCACATCCACCTCGACAGGAATCGCGTACTCCTGCAATCCCCACACTGCGAACGCCGCAGCATTCAACACAGACACATTGCCCTTGTAGCGGTCCAAGCTGCGATAACGAGACGTAGAACGTTCCTCCGCTACAGCCCACGCCGCCGCCCACCGCGGATCGTCGTCGTGGACGATACGGCGCTCGGCAATCATCCGCAGGAACAACTCATACGCCGCCGACACTTTGCCACCCGTCAACACCTCCGGCTCCACCCCGGCATGCTCCAACGGATCAATCAGCGTCGCGACCGGCCCAGACCCGTCAAGCACGAGCGCCAGCGGGTCGTTCTCTGCGATGGAGTCGCGCGCCGACGCCACGAGCCCGTCACGATTGAAATCCTCGTGCGGCGACAAGGACAGGAACACCCGGTCATCGCTAAGCCGCACCGCAGCGACCATCCCCACGTGCTCACCATCCGGTGTTGTGTCGACAGCGACAACATTGTCGGCAGTAGCACCCTCCGGCGCGCCGGCCAGTGAGTCCCACACGTCCGGGGCGATGATCGGAGTGAACTCGTCGAGGTCCTTGAGCGTGAACCATGAACCCCAGCCCAGCGCTTCGACGCCGAAGTTAATGCGGCCTTCCTCCGTGTTCATGCGACGCATAATTTTGCGCATCTTCTTCGCATTCGAAATAACCCCATAGGACGGATTAGCTACCCGCCACGTCTGCTCATCCTCCGGATCCATGTCCTCCGGCGCCGCATACTCCGACAAGTACACCGGCTCATTCTCGTCGAACTCCACGAGCGCCTGCTCACGCATCGACGAGAGGACACGACCGTTAGCGTGCTGCGGAAAATCACGATGCACCGACGACGACATGAAGAACACCTGCGGATCCTCCGCCGCCTGAACGAGGAACGCCAGAGCGGCCATCTCCGAGTCGGTCAGATTGTAGGCCTCGTCGTAGATAAGCAGGTCCACCTTCGTCAGACCACGACCCGCATCCTGCGAACGCGTAGTAAACACGACACGCCCACCGTTGGAAAGGAAAATCGTTCCACGTCCCTGCGAGCACGTCTTCGACGTGACCAACTTTGACAGGAACTTACGACCACGAACAATCTTCCACGCTTGCTCCCACAACTCCTTCGCCGTCTCCCACTGCTGGGCTGTGAACAAAACATTCTGGCCAAGGACGAAGATACGGTAGATGACGATGAGAGCAACCAAGAGCGACTTTCCATTCTGGCGAGGGCAAATAAGCACCGCATCGGAGTGCACCCACGTGCCGTCGGGGTTGGTCGCGTTGATGGCGTTGATTTCATGACACTGCCATGGGAAAGCCGTAAGCCCGACGCGACGAGCCAGCTCAATGTTCTTACGTCCATGCTCGTGAATGCCCGTTGCTTCACGCAGATTCAGCGGCGTTTGCTTACCCGTGAGCGACGGGAACTCATCACAGGTCGGAAAGTCCTCCCGCTTCGTCCTCTCCATCGTCATCGTACTCACTACGCCTCCTAGCGATCTCCGCAATAATCTGCTTAAACACGGTCTCTGTCTGCCTTTGCTCGCGCAGCACACCGCCGATCTGCAGGACGAACTCGCCCTCCATATCTGTCGGCAGCAGTCGACCCCACTCGCGGTCATCTCGCGTGGCCATGCGATGCAGCCGGTCGAGACGGTCCTTAACGCGGCACGCTTCCACAACCAAGGCGGTGACATCGGCGGGGTCTCTGGGGTCGTTCATGTGCTCCCAGAGGTCGCGGCCGCCGCGCTCGAATGTCTCCATCTCGTAGAGGTTTTCCAAGTGGTCCAATTCGTTGGAATCTCCCATAATTTCAACCTCCATCAGCGCAGCTCAGCGAAACTTTTTGGCCGCATGTAAAAAATCCTCGGGCTCGGCGTCATGAGGGTAGGGGCACGAGCGGGAACCCACCTAAGATTTAGACCACCCGGTCTATTTCCATACGAACGCCGTGGTGGCGGCGTTCTGCTGACTATGGGAAGGTGCCTGCGGGGCTAATGGCTCCGATGGGTGCTTCCCGGTCATCGCCGGTCTACGATCGTCGTAGCGGCCATCCTGGCGCTGCGAGTTACAGCGTCCATGCAGCAGCCGGTCAGGCTGTTCACCGTTCTTCGCTCCGTGCGGATTCGAATGATCAGCAGCGAGCGCCCAGCCGTCCCAGTTACGCTGCTTGTCCTTATGCATCGGCAATCCGCACCACCAACACGGCGAGCCATCTTTTAACGCCATGAGTAGACGTTTGCGGGGCAGGTCATGCGTGTGGTGAGAGTATCCGCGCTGGCGGAAGTTCTTTTTGGGCTTCTGCCCCAAGTCGCGATGCGTGGCAGTGGTGCCATAGTGCTCGGCGAGTTCGTCGGCGATGTAGACGGCGCGGTGTTTGCCGCTGTTGCAGCCGATAAATAATTGGGATGGTTGGGCTGCGTCGATACGTGCTATCGCAGCTTGAATGAAGTCCCGGACTTCAGGTTGTTGGCGCAGCCAGTTACGCACTCGTTCGGATTGCCCGTTGGGTGCGCGCAACGCTGGTATGTCGTGTGGGTTCGGCAGATTGCGTGCGTCGAGGATGAGTCCGCCGTTGGGTCTGCCGTTGGTGAAGCCGAAGGACTCGACGGTGATGGTCGGTTTGGTTTGGGTGTCGTACCATTTGGCGGCGGCGATGGCGGCTCCTTGTGGTCGCTGTTGTTTGCAGCGTGCCATGACCGTCTTTTTGCCGGGGTCGATGGTGTGGAGCTTGGCGCCCTGGCGCTTGTACTCGGCGCGCTGTTTGTCGCTGGGGTTGGTGTGGATTAGCCAGGTGGTTGCGTCGCGCTTGATGGCTGTTTCGATGGCTGCTTTGCGAGCGGCGCGAGCAACGGCCAGCACGTCGCCTTCGTGCTCATGGTTGTCTATTGGCTTGCCTGCCAGCACGTTGGCGAGGTGGTCGAGGTCGATGATGATGTCACCCTCGACGGCATTCTCTCGGGCGAAGGTGGTTTTTCCTGCTGCGGGCGGACCCATGATGACGTGCAGCATGTGGCCCTCCCCTTCGTGTTTGTGCCCTGCTCCGGTCATGAGCCGGTGGCCTGCGCGCTCGGTCCATTTGTCTTGTGCCATGGTTTTCTGCGGGTATGAAAAATCCCTCGTGGCGCTGCCGCTTGGGCGCGCACACGAGGGTCGCAGGGGTCATTATACATGGTTGCGTGACAATGTCGAGTCGTTACTGGTCAGGCGTTGGTGGTTCCTTTCAGGTGGGCGAGGACTTGGCTGGGCCGGTAGAGGTTGCGGTTGCCGGCTGGTTGGGTGTCGATGGTTCCGCGGTGTGCGAGTTGGCGGAGTTGTGCGGTGGTTACGCGGTGGCCGTGGGCGGCGCATAGGGTGACTACCTGCCGGGCTGGTTGCCAGGGCTCGGGCCTATCGGTTCGAGGGGTGGCGGGATACAGCAGGCGGTTGATGCGGTGGGTTTGGTAGGAAAGTTCGGTGTCGAGTTCGGCGGCGACGTCGAGGGTTGCGAGTGGCCAGGCATTGAAGGTAATCCAGTCGAGCATTGGGCGCCAAGACTTCGGGAGCATGCGTTCGGGTTGGATGTAGCGTTTGGCGTCGCAGACGAAATCATAGAGCCGGGTTTCTAGTTCGATGCAGAGTTCGACGGGTTTGTCGTGGCCGGGGGTTTGTGGTCCGAGTCGTCCGCCTGGTCGCATGGTTCGTTGGTCGCGTATTTGGCCGGTGGCGTGTTTGGCTTGTTCGAGTTCGGCGTAGGCGCGTGCGAGTGTGTGGGCGTGGGTTCGGAGTTGGTGGTCGTCGATTGTCATGGTTATCGGGGGACCTCCTCCATTGGCGGTGGTGGTGGGATTGGTGGCATTCCTCTGTTCGTGATTCTGTGTTCCCAGAGTGCGTATTCGATTTTGTAGAGGCGCTCTTCGAGTTCGTATTCGGCGTCATGTTTGGATTGGGCTTTTTCTTTGCGTTTGATGTTTACCCAATCGGTGACGATGTGGAGGAGCGCGGCTGCAACGATCGCGATGGCAACAGAGGCAATGAGGGCGAGGGGTTGGTTCATGCGGTTTCCTTGTTGGCGTTGGGGTTTCTTTCGAGGGTGTCGAGGTGGATGTGTGCGCCGGGTGGTTCGTTGTGGCGGGCGCGGCGTTTGGTGGCGGTGATTGCGGCGATGCGGGAGTCGTCGTGGAGAATGCCGGCCATTGTTAGGGCGTCGCCGATGGCGCGGATTAGTTTGTCCAAATCCGGGGTGGCGGTGTGCCATCCGCCGGGGTCGGGTTCGCGTTTGCGGGCGGGCATGACGAAGACGACGTCGAGGTGGACGGGTTGGTCGATGGGCGGGTTGCGTTTCCAGATGATGGCGCTGCGGGTGGTGACGAGGCCGCGCCAGGCTTTGAGGTGCGGGGAGGATTCTTTCATGCGGCCGCGCCCGAGGTTGACTTTGGAGCCCTGGGGGCGCGGCACGCCGGGAACGAAGGGGCCTGACCCCCGGAAAGTAGACACGTCGGGG